>NZ_CALWMU010000043.1:0-26840 GCF_944382095.1 Candidatus Acetatifactor stercoripullorum | reverse complement strand
TTGGCATTTTTTGAAAGTTGTGGATAACAGGATACGGCAGATTTGCCTGGTGGAGATAATTCTGCGGAAACTCAAGGGAAATGTAATCATTGCGTAATTTTCCCAAATCTGCTATAATACGGTTTTATAGTAATGGGTTTTCTGAAAGGATTGATAAGGATATGAGATATCAGACACATGGCACATGCTCCACCTCCATTGAGATTGAATTAAAGGACGGTGTGATCGATTCCGTGAAATTCACCGGAGGCTGCAACGGCAATCTGCAAGGCATCAGCGCACTTGTAAAGGGGATGACTCCCCAGGAAGCCATAAGCAGATTAAAGGGCATTCGCTGTGGATTTAAGCCAACCTCCTGTCCGGATCAGCTGGCCCGTGCGCTGGAAACTATGATTTAACGCAGAAAGGATTCCAGCATGAAGAGAATTGTATTGACAGGCGGCGGCACTGCAGGACATGTCACGCCAAATATCGCTTTACTGCCTTCTCTTAAGGAGGCCGGCTACGAGATAGCGTACATGGGCTCCTATGACGGTATCGAAAAAAAACTGATCAGTGATTTTGACATTCCCTATAAGGGAATTTCCACCGGAAAATTCAGGCGGTATTTAGACCCCAAAAATTTTACAGACCCCTTTCGGGTGATAAAGGGCTTTTCCGAGGCCAGAAGCTATTTAAAGGAATTTCGTCCTAATGTAGTGTTTTCCAAGGGAGGCTTTGTAAGCGTCCCTGTGGTCCGCGCTGCGGCTTCTCTGAAAATCCCCTGTATTATCCATGAATCCGACATGACCCCGGGGCTGGCAAACAAGCTTTGTATTCCCGTGGCGAAAAAGGTTTGCTGCAACTTTCCCGAAACGCTGAAAATGCTGCCTCCCGACAAGGCGGTTCTCACAGGCTCCCCCATCCGGGCAGAGCTTGCCCAGGGAAACAAGCTCTCAGGACTTGATATGTGCGGCTTTACCGCAAACAAGCCCGTAATCATGGTAATCGGAGGAAGCCTGGGCGCAGCCAGCGTGAACAAAGCCGTCAGAGAGGCTCTTCCCCAGCTTTTGGAGGATTTCCAGGTAGTGCATATCTGCGGTAAGGATAAGGTGGATAATCTTTTGTTAAATACCGCAGGCTACAAGCAGTTTGAGTATGTAAAGGCAGAGCTGAAGGATTTGTTTGCCATGGCGGATGTAGTGATCTCCCGGGCAGGAGCCAATGCCATCTGCGAGCTATTGGCCCTGAAAAAGCCCAACATCCTCATCCCCCTTCCCTCCTCCTCCAGCAGAGGAGACCAGCTGTTAAATGCCCGTTCCTTTGAATCCCAGGGCTTTTCTATTGTGATTGATGAGGACGATCTGACCACCTCCCTTTTGGTGGACAGGGTTCACGAATTATTTTTCACCAGGCAAAGCTACAGGGAGGCCATGAGCCGCAGCGGGCAGATGGATTCCATCGCCACCATTATGAAATTAATAGAGGATGCCGCTTCCTGACGGCACCCTCTTTTTCTTTTCCAGCAAAAGCTGCTTTATAAAAGCCCCTCGTCGTAGGCCGCCCGGCCTCCTCCGATATATTTAGGCCGGGTGCGGGCACAGACCACGTGGGCGTCGCCAATCTGCTTTGTGCGGATGCGAAGGGGCACTGCCACATCCTTTAAGTGCATGCCAATCAGCGTATCCCCGATATCCATGCCCGCATGGGCCTTGATATGCTCCACCGCCGCCGGATGCTCAAAGGCCTTATAGGCCGCCGTGGCAAAGGAGCCCCCCGCCTTTGGCTGGGGCACCACGTTTACAATCTCATAGCCGTATCGGTCCGCCGCCTCCTTTTCCAAAATCAGCGCCCGGTTTAAATGCTCGCAGCACTGGGCCGCAAGATACACAGAAGCCTCCTGGGCCGCCTGGTAAATTCCTCCAAACACCGCCTCGGCCAGCTCCGGGCTGGAAAAGGTTCCGATTCCCG
Source organism: Candidatus Acetatifactor stercoripullorum (assembly GCF_944382095.1). Lineage (NCBI taxonomy): Bacteria > Bacillati > Bacillota > Clostridia > Lachnospirales > Lachnospiraceae > Acetatifactor > Candidatus Acetatifactor stercoripullorum. The sequence continues at coordinate 24,890 of NZ_CALWMU010000043.1, read as the reverse complement.
CGCCGCCCACCTCGCTTGTGGAACAGCCCACCACAAAAAGCGCTCCCTCCTTAAGCTTCGCTGCCTCCAGCACCTCCTTTGCCGCCCTGTAAGCCTCCATGCTGATAATTGTCATTTCCTCTGTCATAGCTTTTACCTTTCTGCCCTGTGGCTCTGTAAATCCTCAATGCTCTCCGATGAATCTGGTTTCCCCCGGCTTTATCTGCACCAGCCCCTCCCCTGTGCTCATCCAGACGCACACCGCAGTGGGGTTATGGACGGTAAGTCCGTCCGCCGAAAACTCCTGTGCACGCACCGCCCGGATATACCGGCAGATTTCCACATTGGCAGCATACCAGATATCGTCCTTTCCGGCCATTTTGTCCGTAAATGCCTCCAAAAGCCCCCAGTTATCGGACCAGCCAAACTCAAAGCTGTGTCCCCACACATACATTACAGGCAGCTCATAAAACCCCGGCACATTCAGAAACTGATCTCCCAGTTCAAGCAGGCGGTTATTGTGATGGCAGGTTGGATGCCATTCCAAAAAATCTGCAGGCGGGAAAAATTTGCAGGTGTCCTCCACGGTTCTGGAATACAAAATGCCCAGAGATTCCGCAATGTCCTTTGTGGTTTCGTCGTAATTTCCAAAGGCATAGGACATCCCCTGTACCAGTCCTCCCATCAGCTGCTCCAGGGTTTTTCTGTCCTCTTGTATTTCCAAAACCGCCTGCTGTCTGGTAAGTCCCGGCAGACTTCGGTGCTGCACTCCGTGGCATGCCACCTCATGTCCCGCATAGATTTGTTTCAGCTCTCCGGCCTCCACATAACGATCCCTTCCTCTTTTCAATCCCAGATTTCCTGAGTTTAAGTGAAAGGTTCCCTTCATGCCGTGGGCATTCAAAATTTCAATGAGACGTTTGTCAAACACCTGCCCGTCGTCGTAGCTGAAGGTCAGCGCCTTGCGCTTTCCCTGTGGATACACAAATCTCATAAGTCATCTCCCATATTCTTGTAGAGGATCAGGGATACCTCCTCTTCCTCCACAGCAATTTCCGCCTTGTCAATCATCATTCCCACCAAAAGCAGCTGACTGTCCTCGCCCGGGTCTCCGCTTCCCGCCATTTCCCAGTAAAAATCTTCAATTCCCCGGTTCTTTGGCTCGTTGAAGCATTCCTCCAGACGGCAGAGCTGTTGTCTGTACTCTTTTTGGTAATTGGCTCTAAAACGGATTACCGCCTGGTCGCCGGAAAGCGCAATATCCGACTGTATGCGGTCCGCCCCCAGGCCGAAAAAAAACATGGTAAGAGCCTCGATGATTCTGGCCAGCTTTCTCTCCCCCTGTATCATTTTTCCTTCTCCCTTCGCATCTCCCGATGTTTCTCAAAGCTTTCCAGCACGGGCACCAAAAAAATGGCTACAATCCCGGCGCTGAACCCATTGTTGTACAAATTCAGTCCCCCGTACATCTCCGCTGTGCACATGACAATGGCAGAGTGCAGCATCCCCGCCGCCACGCCAGCCAAAGCACCGAATTGTCCGGCTATGGGCGAAAGCCCTACCCCAAACAAAGCGGCCAGCTGAATGCCCGGCGTTCCGTGCTCGTATCTGCTTGCCAGGTTAAAAAGATACACGCCAGCCAGCACGGGAAGAAAGTTTTTGGGGTGGGCGCCGAAAGCGGCAAACCCAAAGGCCATCAACACAGCCCCTGTCACCGGGCCGGAAAAATCTCCTCCCACCAGAAAAATGTAGGAAACGCACAGGGCTCCTATCACCGACATGTTCATCAGGGCGGCTCCCGGTCCCTCCATCAGCACAAAATCCGCCACAGCCCGCCCAGGATGCCTGAAAATCCCAAGAAAATTTTTAAGCCTTCCCTTCTCCAGATACAGCCCGTAAAGAAAGGCTGCCAGAAAATATACAAAAAGCCCGATCACAAGAGGCATGGATCTTCCCGTCCGCCACAAAAGCACCGTTTCGCTTTTCATACCCAAAGCCTCCAGGACGCAGACCATCACAAAGGCCAGAAGTCCTGCGGAAAATCCCACATTAAACAGACTGTAGCCCATGTGCATGGAAGCAGTATGGGCGGACAGGGGAGGCAGCAAAAATCCGATCACAATTCCTGCCGCAGCTGCCAGCGCCATATCCACAGGCAGGGAAAAAGGCATCAGATACACGATCTCCGTCACAAAAGGCGCAAGACCGGTGCCAAACAGCGCAATATAAATATATCTGCCAAAATGAGCACGGTGCAGCTTTGCATACAGCCATGTGCCAAACAAAATGGGAAGAATATTCACCGGATTTTTTCCCCAAAGGGCGTACCCCGCATTGATAAAAAGGGCCGCCATGGTAGGTCCTGTAAAAGGTATCTTTGACCGGCTTACAAGAAAAATACACAAAAGCATCACGAGGGCCGCATTGCAAAATGCGGCTCCCTGGCCTCCCAGCACAAAATAATCGGTGATCAGGGCATCCCTGGATACCACAAAGCGCCACAGTCCCCGCAAAATATTCTCCGGGCTGTCGCAGATAAATGCCGCTGCAAAAAGCGCCAGAGCGGAAAAAATGCTAAACCGCTTCAACTCATTTCCATTCAATCCCTTACCATACCCTTTCCTGTTTCCCTTCTCCTTCATCCATTTTATCATGAGCCCGCCTGCAGGAAAAGCAAAAACTGAGAATAAATGCGGCCCTTTGGGAAAAATTATGAACAGAGCGCCTGCTTTCACAGTCGGCTCCCAATTTTTCAGAAAGGCCTTTACCATTATGACAGAAAAATTATCCAAAAATCTCATGGAAAACATAGAGCAGATCAAGAAGCTTCTCCCTGTGGGCACAAGCTTCGATCTCATCACAAGAGAGCTTTTTTTAGGAGATGCCAAAAGCTATTTTCTGGGAATAAACGGCTTTTGCCGCACAGAGATTCTTCAGCAGATTTTTGCCGATCTGCAGAATCCCTGGTATACCAGGGATAGTCAGGTGGAGGACATTGTCCGCTATATGAACGCTAAAATCGGCTATGCACAGGTTTCCCTGACAGGCACCTGGGAGGATATCCTGAAAAATGTGCTCAGCGGTCCCTGTGCGCTGTTCATTGACGGCTTTGACCAGGCAATATTAATCGATGTGCGCTCCTACCCCACAAGAGGAATTGCCGAGCCGGACGCCGAAAAGGTCACAAGGGGAGCCAGAGACGGCTTTGTGGAAACCCTGCTTTTCAACGCAAACCTCATACGCCGCAGAGTCCGGTCCCCCCATCTTTGCTTTGCCATGCACAGCATAGGAAGCGAAAGCAAAACCGATGTGGCGGTGGCCTATCTGCGCTGCAGCGTAAATGAAAATCTGCTGGAAGCCCTGTCAAAATCCATAGATTCCCTAAAGGTTACCTCTCTGACCATGGGCGCAAAAAGCTTAGAGGAGCTGCTTGTAAAAAAGCGCTGGTGGAACCCTCTCCCCAGCATTCAGGTTACGGAGCGTCCCGATATCGCCTGCAGCTACCTTGAGGAGGGACATATTCTGATTCTTGTGGACAACTCTCCCCTGGTGCTCATTCTTCCCTGTACGATCTTTCAGTTTACACAAAGTGCGGAGGATTATTACAAAAGCCCCCTGGTGGGCACCTATTTCAGGCTGGTGCGCTTTGTCTGTATTCCTGTCAGCCTTCTTTTGATGCCCGTATTTCTTTTGATAACGGCTTATTTTCCACAAACCGCAGAGCGCCTTCGGATTTTATCCACAGAAAGCCCTTCTGCGCTGGAACTGATCATCTATGTGCTCGCCGTGGAATTTATTTTGGACCTTTTCAAATACTCTGGGTCCGTCACCTCCGGCAGATTTTCCGGCTCCTTGTCCATTGTGGGAGGTCTGATCATAGGTGACATTGCTGTCAGTTTAAACTGGGCCTCCACAGAGGTACTCTTTTACGCTGCCGTTACCCTGCTTGCCTCCCTCTCCCTCTCCAGCATGGAATTCAGCGATGCGCTGCGCATTTACAGGCTTTTCCTGATTATTTCCACTGCCCTGTTTGGAATATGGGGCTTCTTCATCAGTGTGATACTTGTGTCATTTTCTATTGCCACCACTCCCACCTTCGGCGGCATGAGCTATTTCTGGCCTCTGTTTCCCTTTAACGGCCCCGCCCTGAAAAAACTGCTGTTTCGCAGCCCCACCGCCAAAGCCCAGCCCTGCCAGGTCTGGGACCGGGGCAAAGTACACTAAAAACCTCTGCTCCTTTTTTCTTATTGAATTCCCCTTTCAGATAAGCTATTATTTTATAATAATACTTAGATCATTGGAAAACTAAGCATTTTATATTTGAATTGCCCTGATTGCATGTTTCATAAACAGACCCTGGCTGACCGCCGGTATTTAGGCTGCGTCCTCTGCAGCCTTATGTACCGCTGCGGTCAGCCCGGAGCGAAAGCGTGTCTGTGTTGAAATATGCAATCGGGCAGGAAGGTTACCAAAGCCTGTTTTCCAATGATCTGTCAATACTGCAAGAAAGGGGGCGTCTGCATGATTCGCCGACGATATATCAGCACAAGATTGCTAAAGGACGGCATGATCATCGATCAGTCCATCATAGACAGGGCTGGCCGCATTCTCATTGCGCGCAAAACTGCCCTGGACCCCTTTTTGATAGAAGCCTTGCAGCGGCTCTCCGTTTCCGGGGTATACATACGGGAAGGAGAAGAGGACCCCGAGGAGGAATCCATTTTAATTCCTCCAAAGGTGATAGAAGCCATCGAAAAGCAGACGGTGCCTGACCGTTCCAGACTACAGCTTTCCGAGAGCGTCAAAAAGCATGTGTGCCAGGGCATCCAGTTTTTATATGCCAATACCTCTTCCCAGCATTTTGCGGAGGCCGCAAATGATATTTCCGACAGTCTGCTTAAGGCAATCGAGGAAAACGACGCCATTGCCATGGATATCAGCATCCTAAAGGTCAGTGATGAATATACCTTCCGGCACAGCGTGGACGTTGCCGCCATGGGAATGATCGTTGCAAGAAAGGCAGGTATGTCCTCCAGGGAAATCCGGGAGCTTGGCCTTGCGGGGCTCCTTCACGATATCGGCAAATCCAAAATCCCGCCGGATCTGTTAAACAAAACCGGACGGCTTAGTGATGAAGAATTTTCCATCATGAAAAAGCATCCTTTTTTGGGATATCAGCTCTTAAAGGAAAAAAAGGATATTCCCCGGTCAGTGAAGCTGGCAGTTTTACAGCATCATGAAAAGATAAGCGGAAATGGCTATCCCTTCGGAATCAAGGGAGATCAGATCAACAGCTATTCCAAAATCATTTCCATCACGGACATTTACGATGCGCTGGTGACGGAACGGCCCTATAAAAAGGCTTTTTCCCAGCGGGACGCAGTGGAAATGATCATGGCCATGACAGATGATCTTGACGTATCTGCCATGCGCAGCTTTTTGGACAGCGTAATCCTTTATCCCGTAGGGAGCACCGTAAGCTTGAATAACGGGGAGCGGGCCCGGGTGGTGAAAAACACCCCCGGTTACCCTCTTCGCCCCAAGGTGATCGGTTTGAAAACGGGCAGAGTCTATGATCTGTCCGAGGACATCCGCTGCGCCAGCGTTATCATCGAATAACCCGTGCCAGAGCCTTGGAAATCTCCATGACAACAAAGGGCACAAGGGAAAGGCCTAAACCTGCCAGATAAAGCTGCCAGCTTAACGTCTCCAGTCCAAAGGCTATGCTCACAGGCGTAAACAGCACCAGAGCCATCATCAAAACAGAGGCAAGGGCCGCCCAGTTCAGCTTATGGTTGGTGAACAAACCGATTTGAAACAGGGAGTGCTCAGAGCGCATATTAAATGCCTGCACCACCTGGGAGAGACCCAGTACCAAAAATGCCATTGTCTGGCCTCCCGCAAGGGTTCCTGTGGCATTTTCTCCCAGCCTGAAGCCAATCAGCGTAAGGATAGCAAACAGAAATCCCTGCAGCACCACCCTGACTCCAAGCCCATTGGCAAAAATGCTCTCATCCTTGGGCTTTGGCTTCTTTTCCATCACATCTGCCTCCACAGCCTCCATGCCAAGCGCAATAGCCGGCAGACTGTCGGTTACAAGATTGATCCACAAAAGCTGCATGGATACTAAGGGCGTCCTGTGCCACAGCAGCATGGCGGCAAACACAGTGATCACCTCTCCGATATTGGTGCCCAGCAGAAATCCCACCACCTTTTTTATATTGGCGTAAATTCCTCTGCCCTCCCGCACCGCGTCCACAATGGTGGCGAAATTGTCGTCGGTCAGCGTCATGTCCGCTGCGCCCTTGGCCACGTCGGTTCCCGTGATGCCCATAGCGCAGCCGATATCGGCCGCTTTCAGCGCAGGCGCGTCGTTTACGCCGTCTCCGGTCATGGATACCACTTGGTTCTTTCTCTGCCAAGCCTTCACAATACGTATCTTATTTTCCGGAGACACCCGGGCGTAGACACTGATCTGCTCCACCTGGTCATCCAGCTGGGAATCCGTCATCTGATCCAGCTCTGCGCCTGTTATGGCTTTGTCTCCCTCTTTTAGAATTCCCAGCTCCTTTGCGATGGCGGAAGCCGTCACCACATGATCCCCTGTAATCATGACAGGCTTAATCCCTGCTTTGCGGCAGGTGGCTACCGCAGCCTTTGCCTCGGGCCTCGGAGGGTCTATCATGCCAACCAGTCCCAAAAAGATCAAGTCATTTTCCAGCTCCTGTGAGACAGGATTTTCAGGAAGCGCCTCCACCTCCTTGTATGCCACGGCCAGCACTCTTAAGGCATCCCTGCTCATTTCCTCTGTGATCTGTCTTGCCTTTTCCAGATTTCCCGCCGTACACCTGGGAGCCATCATGTCAAAGGCGCCTTTTACAATGACTATGGTTTTGCCGTCCATTCTGTGAACCGTTGTCATCAGCTTCCGGTCAGAATCAAAGGGCAGCTCTGCCAGCCTGGGACAGCTCTTTTCCAGCTCCTTTTTGTCCATTCCCTTTTTATGGGCTGCCAGCACAATGGCCGTTTCCGTAGGGTCTCCGATGTGCTGCTCCTCCCCGTTTACGAATTCCACAGAACCGTCACAGCAAAGAGCTCCAAATTTCAAAAGCCTCATTGCTTTATCATGATCTGCAGCGCCAATATCCTTTGGTTCTTCCTCTCCGTCACAATAAACCTTCACAAGGGTCATGCGGTTCTGGGTCAGGGTTCCTGTTTTGTCCGAACAGATCACGGAAGCGCTTCCCAGGGTTTCCACAGCGGGGAGGCGGCGGATCAGGGCATTTTTCTTTACCATCCTCTGTACGCCGATGGAAAGGACTATGGTTACAATAGCGGGAAGTCCCTCAGGAATGGCTGATACCGCTAAAGATACTGCCGTCATAAAAATTTCCATCACCGGAATGCCGTTTGCCAGTCCCACCACAAAGATGATTCCGCAGGCTGCCAGTGCCAGCACACCCAGATATTTTCCAAGCTGGGCCAGCTTTTTCTGAAGGGGCGTCTGGGATTCCTCCTCATCGTTAAGCAGATTTGCAATTTTTCCCATCTCTGTGTCCATGCCCGTTGCAGTCACAATGCCAAGGGCGGTTCCATAGGTAATGCTGCAGCCGGAAAATACCATGTTATTTCTATCTCCCAGAGGCGCATTTTCCGTCACCAGCGCATCCGCATCCTTTTCTGAGGGTACTGATTCGCCGGTGAGCGCCGACTCCTCACTTTTCAGGCTGACACTTTTTAAAAGTCTTGCATCCGCAGGAACAAAATCGCCTGCCTCCAGGCGGATCACATCGCCCGGCACAAGCAGGGATGCGTCGATGATTTTTTCCCTTCCCTCTCTGATTACCCTGGCATGAGGCGCGGACATGCCCTTTAGGGCCTCCAGGGCCTTCTCTGCCTTGCTCTCCTGCAGCATACCCATAAACGCATTGAGCACCACGATCAGCAGGATCAAAAGAGGCTCAAAAAACTCCCTGGGATTTTTCTCCACACAGGCGACCACAAAGGAAACCGCCGCCGCTGCCAGCAGAATCAATATCATCACATCTTTAAACTGGTCTGCAAACCGCTGCAGATTTGTCTTTTTCTTTTTTTCCTTGAGCTTATTTGGCCCAACTTCATCCAGCCTTTCTGCGGCCTGCTCTTCTGTGAGCCCACGCTCTTCATCCGAGGCAAGCTCCTTTAACGCCATTTGCTTTGAGGCATTGTAAAATATCACTGTTTTTTCCTCCTCTGGTTTGATTCCTTACGGTTATCATTGTAAAGGTATGGTATCAAACCTTTTATATTCCTTCATTAGACAAAAAACAGGAATGTTACACTTTTCCCCACGGGCTTAAAACTGTTACTTTTTGGGACAAACAGGCAAAAGTGTCCCAAAGAACACTTTTGCCCTGCTCTGTCCTTTCCCGCAAAATGCGGATCGCTGCTGTTACCGGAACGATTAACAGTGGAGTCCCTTCATCAACGGAATAGAAAGGGGCGTGAATGAATGGATGTCCATATTCGTAAAGTGTATGTGCCGATGACAGAGACGGGTTTTTATATCCTGCTGTGCCTCCGGGAAGAATCCCATGGCTATCATATTATCCGTAAAGTAGAAGAGCTGACGGACGGCGAAATCCGAATCAGCCCCGGAACGATGTACGGCAGCCTGTCCAAGATGGAAAAAGATGGACTGATTCATTTCGTGCGGGAAGAAGAAAAACGAAAAATTTACCGCATTACAGCCTTGGGAAGAGATGTCCTGGCGCTGGAAATGAAACGGATCGAGCGATTGTACCGGAATATGATGGAGGTGCGCGCCCGAGGATGTTGTCTATCAGCTGGATTATAACCAAGAGGGTCTGGAGCATAAAGACGAGTATGTGCAGATGTTCCATGACTGCGGCTGGGAATATATTCAGGATTTTGGCGGATACAGTTATTTCCGCAAGCCGGTTTCAGAGATGCAGGGAGAAGAGGAAATCTTTTGTGACGATGAATCCCGGCTGGATATGATGCAGCGGGTGTTTGCAGGCCGGTATCTGCCGATTCTCATCATCCTGATGCTGCTGATTGTGCCAAATCTCTTCGAACAGTTCCAAAGCACCCATGCAGACGCCCCTGTACTGTTGGTATTGTTCCTGATCCTCCTTGGGATTTACGCCCGGTTGCCGCCAAGACGCAGGAATGAAGCGTCTTGGCATCAAGCAGCAGTTCAAGCATGCCCCGCCTGCAACCGGAAAGGCTCACCTTTCGGAAGCCGGTTCACCGGGCTTTCTAAATACCAGAATACCCTTGGAAGAGGGCATGATGGAACAGGAAACCAGTTCAAATCCCTCCTGTTCCATTTTGTTAGCCATTTCCTCTACTCTGACGGCCATTTCTTTCGCCTTTGGAGAATATTTGACGACTACCGTTTTGTACATCGAATTCACCTCCTCTCCGTTAAATTATAAGGAAGAAATCTGTGCAGCTTTATCGCGTAAAAACTGAAGCAGGACCTGCTCCTGTTCCACCGGGAAGGTGCGGGGAAGCCACAATGTTTTAGTGAACGGGCCCTTTTTACCGCTGCCGTAAAAGTCCTTCGTCTTTTTGGTAAACTGTCCCCGGATATGGATGGCTCTTTTCCCCACACGATAGCCTTCCAAATGAATCAGTGTAAAGAGAAACTCCACACGTTCCTCCATGCTGCCGCTGTACCCGGCATAGTACAGCTGGTCTTTGGCCAGATAAACCCGCTGTACCAGGGAAGTGCCAGAGCAGTTGCCCCAATACATCAGGAGCGGGATAAAGGAGAATGCGGCCACAGCCATCAGCGCAAGAAACGACTCTCTCAGCAGCTGGATGGTCAAAAGCTCTTGGGAATTCTTAGTGAGAGCAAGCACGAATCCGGAAATCAGGCAAACGCCGGGGCAGACCAACAAGGCCAGTATTTTCGGCAGCCGCAGATACCGCTTCCGGCGGACCGGGTCGCTTTCCAGCACCATGACATCCCACCGGACAGCCTTCTGCTTTTCACCTGCGCGCTTCTTGGCGTATCCCGCTTTGTCACCTTGATACCCGGAAACCAGAGAAAGAACCAGGGGAACCATAAGGAGGAGCAAGGCCGTCAGGGCAATGGCACAAATGAATGCGTTGCTTGCAGCCCTCGGCAGTGGGGCAAAGGTAACAATACAGACAAAAAGCGTTAATAGTTCCAGAATCAGCAGAGAGAACACCACCGGCAGAAAAACATTTAAAAACCCCTTCCCTTTTATGACAGTAAGAAAGGCCAAAAGGATTTTGACGATCAGAGCAAGATAGATCGGGCCAAACAGCATGAAAAATATCCGAAGATTGAAAAACATTTCTTCCGACAATCCAAGCCCACTGGCCGGCACAAGGGAGAGCAGCAGGCCGATACTGATAAACACCGCATAAGATACCGCAGCCTTAAGCACCCATTTCCCAAATCGAATCCTTCTTTTTTCCCGCAACCAGTCCACCCCCTATCGCCCGCCAACGTTGCGCTTATTGGAGAATGACAGGCATCAAACACCAATGGCATAAAAAAGTTGAAAAGAAGCAAATCCACCCCAAACAAAAGGCAGCCCAAAACCATTGCACACTTTCCCCGATTCCCCTGGCTGATATACAGATTCAGCCATGCCGTCACACAAGAGATTGCAATGCCTGTTAACAGACACCACAGCACCGTTTCCAACGTTTGGTTTTCCCAAACAGCCATCCCAGCAGCAGACCCATAGCAATCAAGGCCAGGCTGTCAGCCGCCGGGTAAGTAATCCGATCAATGGCCGCCACATGGGGCAAGGGTTCCAAAAGATACGCAATCCACACCACGCAGCAGGAAAGGCCGTATTTGAGCCCCTGTAAAATCCGATTCCCGCCCAGCCGGTTCCGTATAAGCAGGAACAACGCGGCAATCAGGGAGTAAGCGAAAATTCCATAGACAGTAAAGACCAAGGGCATGGTACCGTTTTGTGCAAAAACGCTGGGCGCTAAAACCGTCTGCTCTCCAGCTGGAATGAAAAGCTGCCCGATTATGCGGACGATGGTCGCAGCAAGCCCGATCAGCAAAATTTTCAGGATATTTTTAACAGCGCTGTTCATATCGTTTCTCTCTGTATTTCCAAAATAATCGGTTCCAACCCATTGAAATCCGTGAAATCCACCTGTTTCCCATAGGTTTCTATGAGTGCCCGGTTTTCCGCCGTTTGTTTTTCAAGGGGCGTCCTGCGCAAGGATTGATACAGCAGCTTCATCATCGTCCGGTGTCCGAAAGAGAGCTTTTGATAATCGATCCCGCCGCGAAGGTGAAAAATCTTCGCCCGGTCAAGCAGCTCCCCGGAAAGCTGCCTTTGCAGAGAGGCGCGGATATTGTCCCGGTTTTCCGGTTCCTTTGGGTCGGCCAGCCCCACGGTAACAAGGAGCAGCCTTTGCCCGTCCCGAAGGGAAAAATTCCCCAGGGTTTTCCCAAGGCCCAGGACGCCGCCCGCATACAATCCACCCAGATAGACGATTATCTTTCTGTCCGAAAGAGCCGGTGCGTCTTTGTAGCTGATGGCGGGAATGCCGGTTTGTTCGGACAGCTTTTGGGCGTATCGGCGTGTGCTGCCATACTGGCTGCCATAGACAATGATGTGTTCCATACTATCCTCCATTCCGAAGCGTTTTTACGCGACGGGGCGATGAGAAATCCGCGCATGCGGTTTCTCATCTGCCATCAGACAAATTTGTGACGCTCCGGCACAATATAGCCAACGCGAATAAATTCGCGTGTGAAAAATCAGCTCATCAGAGTGATTTTTCAATCTATCCTCCTTATTCACTATGCCATTTGTCCCGTTTCAAAAGTGCGAAAAGAAAGCGGCCCTGAAAGAGAGAAGATAAAATCATAAATAGGTCCGCCATAGGGACAAACAGAAAAGAGGGTATCATGACCCGTGTAAATTGGTCGGTCAATGCCCGCTCCCTGAAAATAGCCAGCGAAAGACGTGCCATGCAGAACAATACACCGCTGTTGAGAAAAAGCCATGTGAATATCTGGATGGCAAGGGAATGCAGCAATCCGTCTGGAACAGCGCCGATGTCAAAAAAGAATAACGCCATTTGAAGCAGAAGGATTCCAATGAGGATGGGGTAGACGATACCCAGTACATGGAGCATCATCCCGCCGCCGATTCCGATTCCGCCGCCCCAAGTAATTCCTGCCCTTTTGCACCATGCCTGAAGCATATGCAGGGCAGGTCGATTTTGTTTTCCTTCCACAAAGCCATTGTTGGAAAGTGCATACAGCCGGAACCGGCAGGAATGATTTTTACAGTATTCTTCCGCCTGCATGAGAAATTCCACTACATGGGAAGGAAGGCCGTCCACATAAAGAGGCACGAAAAGGCACACCACATCCATGCCGGGAAACAGTTCCATTACTTTCTGAAAATCCTGTCGGGTGCTGAGGGATACCTCCTTTTTTCGGATGCCCGGAAGAAACAGCCGGAATAACCTTGAGAAGAAACGGGAGGCGCCGCCCTTTTTCTTGGGACTTGCATTCAAAATCAGAAGGTTCATAAACCGGCCTCCTTTAACTGCTCAATATTCTCAAAGAAAACCACATCCGCTTTCTCATAATCCAGATTCAGACGGTTGCGCTCCACAGTCTCTTTGGCCGTCTCCTGTTCAAATCCCGTGCATTCCCCGTAAAAGCAGACACGCATCAGCTTCCGGCGAGGATAGCGGCTGATATGGTGGGTTTGCCCGCCCCGCCAGGTGAAGAACGGGAGAGAAGCCCCAATCGCACGGTCCAAAATGGCTTTGACAGGACTGCTGTACCCTCCATAACAGCACCTGCTGACGATAATCAGCGGATCACTCTGGCCAATGAGCGCTCCAATGTGCTGTAACGAATCCTTCATGATACAAAAACCGGCATTCTTCAGCCAGCACTGAAAGCAGCCACGGCAGGAAGCATACTGATTATCCGCATGGATGACAGCCGAATCCTCATCCGGTTTTTCCAGTGAATAGATTATCTCAGCGCCAAGATCGTGAATGATTGTTTTCATAGACCGGCTTCTCCTTCTTAAAATGCACATACTTATTTTAATTATATAGAGGGCAGCCTTAAAAGACTATCTTCTTTCGGTCAAATCTATGTAAAATTTATTTATTTAATATGCCCATGCTTTGTCCGTCTATACGAAATTCCCAAAAGGGGGCCTGTTGTCCCAAAAGGGGCCCATTGTCTGCCGCGTTGTATTTCCCGGCGGATTATAGTATAATGGAAAAAATTACTTCCGGGAGGTGGGCTTTTTGGCGGACTCAAATATTACAAAGCGCGCCCTGTCCTCTGCTTTCAAGGAATTGTTGGAGAGCAAGCCCTTTTCTAAGATCAGCGTAGGTGATATCTGTGAAAAATGCGAGATGAACCGCAAGAGCTTCTATTATCATTTCAAGGATAAATATGATCTGGTGAATTGGATTTATTACACAGAATTTGTGACGGTAGTCCGGCAGAAGGATTATCCTGCCTTTTGTGAACTGGTAACGGATTTGTGCCGCTTTTTTTACGACAACAGGGCTTTCTACCACAAGATATTAAGCGTTTCCGGCCAGAATTCCTTTACTGAATATTTCCGCGATCTGCTTGTGACGATCATGAACAATTACAGGGAGGACAGCGTTCCTTCTGACGCTGCTTTTTCCTTTTGCGCAGAATTCTATGGGGACGCCATGGTCTGCGCCATCAAAAGATGGCTTTCTCAAAAAAATTGTATGCCTCCCGAAGAATTTTCTTCCCTTCTGGAACATTGCCTGCGTCCCGTTTTTCCCTCAGCCTAAGCCTTCAGTCCTGGATTTTCATAGCATCCTGCAGGATACTCTCCAGACTGTTTTGAAAAATATTGTATTGCTCCCCCTCTTTCATTCCTTCATTGGTATGCAGCTGCCCTTTTGGGTCAAATGCTGCCATACAGATTCCATCAGAAATAATTCCGTCGATCGTCAGGGTGTCCTGCTTCAAATCCATGAGCACCACCGGCTGGCTTTGACTGTTCCGCACAGTAAGGACATATTCGTAAACCTCCCTGCGGGTCTGATCCGTGCAGTCCTCCTTCGCTGCAAGAAATGCAAAATAAGGCTTCCCCTTTTTCATAGCTGCAAGCCAGCTTCCATTCAATATGCCGTCTTTATTTCCTTGAGAATATTTCCCATACACGCCGTACAAAAGCCCGTCTTTGCGAAGGGCGCCGCAGGCTTCCTCCATTGCTTCCTCTCCACAGACTGCCGTCATCACATTTTTCACGGCTCCAGCCATTTCCCGGTATTCTTTTGTCACCTGCACACCCTTTAAAAATACCACAAAGGCACAATCCGGCCTGCCCTTTACAAGGGAAAAAAGCCTCTTCGGGTCCCCGCTTTGCAGAAACAGCAGATAGGTATAAATTCCCAGAGCCGTTCCCTGTTCCAGCAGCGAAGCATAGACGTCCCCCTTCTCCTCCAGCTCCTTTTCCTCTATCACAAGGGATAAGGACCATGGGATATTAAAATTCCTCTGCGCTTCTATGCTGCGTATTTTTGCCGCCCCTCTGGTACAGCTGTTATAGCCCAGATTGATGCCAAATTCCAGCAAAATCTCCCGGTCCACATGGGTAATCATATCCGTAATCAATTCATAGTAGGCGCTGTCCTCATTGCAGAGCATCTTCTGAGCCACGCCCAAAAACCGTTTCTGAAAACGCCCGCCCGAAAAATCCGCCCCCAGGTCCACCAGATTTCTGGCCGCTCTTTTGGGCGATTCCTCCATATCCTTCAACGCTTTTTTTACAGCCGCTTCTATAAGAATTCGATTGATATCCCTTGGCATTCCATATGCCCCCTTTTATCTTTTTTTATAGGATACCTCATATAAGCCGTTACAGACAGGGACAATTTTATTCATTTGTCCAAAAAAACAAGAATATATTTTAGAAAGAGTATTGACTTTGAGTAAGCTCCAGGTTGTATAATGAAATCATGCACGAGGAGGTGATGCTTTGACCATTAAGGAAGCCTGTGAGAAATATCACATTTCCCAGGACACTCTGCGCTATTACGAGAGGGTGGGGGTAATTCCCCAGGTTGGACGCACTGCAGGAGGCATAAGGGATTACGGCCCTTCAGACTGCGGCTGGATTGAAAATGCCATCTGCATGAGAAACGCTGGTCTGCCCATAGAATCCATCATTGAGTATGTGGCGCTTTTTCAGCAGGGGGATGAAACCATTCCTGCAAGGCTTGGCCTGCTCAGGGATGAGCTGGAGCATTTACTCGAAAAAAGAGAGCAGCTGGAGGCGGCAATCCACAAGCTGCAGTACAAAGTATCCAGATATGAAATTGCCATGGAAACCGGAATTTTAAGTTGGGAGGAATCAGATCATGAAAGTATTGATGCTTAACGGAAGTCCGCGCAAGGACGGAAATACCTCTATTGCCTTAAGAGAAATGGAGCAGACCTTTGCAAAAGAGGGGATAGAGACGGAAACCGTACAGGTGGGAAACAAAAATATCAGGGGCTGTATCGCCTGCAATTTCTGCAAGGATAACGGCCGCTGTGTGTTTGACGACGCGGTAAATCAGCTTGCACCAAAGTTTGAAGAGGCCGACGGGCTTGTGATCGCCAGTCCCGTCTACTATGCTTCTGCAAACGCCACCCTGATCGCCTGCCTGGACCGGCTGTTCTTCAGCACCCCCTTTGACAAAAGCATGAAGGTGGGCGCCAGCGTTGCCGTGGCCAGAAGAGGAGGGTGCTCTGCTACCTTCGACGAATTGAATAAATACTTTACGATCTCCGGAATGCCCATCGCTTCCAGCCAATATTGGAACAGCGTCCACGGACGGAATCTGGGGGAAGCTGCACAGGACGCCGAGGGGCTTCAGACCATGCGCACCCTGGCCAAAAATATGTCCTTTCTCATAAAGAGCATCGCCCTGGGGAAGGAAGCCTATGGACTTCCGGAAAAGGAAGCGCAGGTCATGACTAATTTTATATAATTTTACAGAAAAGAGGTTATTTATGTTAGGAAATTTTGAATTTGCAAATAAGACAAAGCTTTATTTTGGAGAGGATTCCTTAAATTATTTAAACACGGAGCTGCCAAAATACGGCAAAAATGTTCAGCTGATTTACGGAGGCGGTTCCATCAAGAAAAACGGAATTTATGACAAGGTTGTGGAAATTTTAAAGGCAGGCGGCAAGGAAATCTTTGAGGATGGCGGCGTAATGCCCAATCCTACAGTGGAAAAGCTTTACGAGGGCGTTGAAATTGCCCGCAAAAACCATGTGGACCTGCTGCTTGCTGTAGGCGGCGGCTCCTGCTGCGATTATGCCAAGGCAGTTTCTGTATCCGTAAACTGCAGCGAGGACCCTTGGGAAAAATATTATGTAAAATTTGAAGAGCCTTCCTGCGAATTGGTGCCTGTGGGATGTGTTCTTACCATGGTGGGAACAGGTTCGGAAATGAACGCCGGCTCTGTTATCACCAATCACGCTACCAAGCAGAAGATCGGCCACGTATTTGCCGATGAGAACGTAATGCCCAGATTTTCCATTCTGAATCCTAAATTTACCTATACTCTCCCGGAAAGACAGATGGTTGCAGGCATTTATGATATTTTCAGCCACATCTGCGAGCAGTATTTTTCAGGGGAGGATGACAATACCAGCGACTACATTGCGGAAGGACTGATGAAATCTCTCATCCATTCCTCCAGAATCGCCCTGAAAAATCCCCAGGACTACGAGGCGCGCTCCAATATCATGTGGACTGCCACCTGGGCCCTGAACACGCTGATCGCCAAGGGCAAGACCACAGACTGGATGGTTCATATGTTAGGCCAGGCAGTAGGCGCCTACACCGATGCCACCCACGGCATGACCTTGTCTGCGGTATCCCTTCCCTATTACCGTCATATCCTTCCTTACGGCCTGCAGAAATTCAAACGCTTTGCCGTAGAGGTATGGGGCGTGGAAACTGTAAACAAATCCGATGAGCAGATCGCCCTGGAGGGACTTGACGCAATGGAGGGCTGGATGCGTGAGCTTGGCCTTGCCATGAACCTGAGGGAGCTTGGGGTTACTGAGGATATGATCGAAGGCATCACCCAGTCCACCCTGATTATGAACGGCGGCTACAAGGTTCTGACCACAGAGGAGATCGTAACAATTCTTACGCAAAGTCTTGAATAGCCCACACGCAAAGACTGATAAGCCGGGACCCAATACAGGGGCTGACGCTTATCAGTCTTTTTCTGTGAAAGCTTCGCCTTCGATATCCAGAATACAGTCAATGTCAATCCGGGTTCCGCCTTCTAAAACGATCTGATTTTCGTATGTGTCAATCCTTTTGATTCTGCCCAAAATCCTATGGCAGGCTCCGCCAGATTTCTTCCGATCTGGTACAAAATATGTCAGCAAAAGCTCTGGCTTGTCTCCGGGAAAATCGCAGGCCAGACGCAGCTTATAATCCAGCGTCATTTTTTCCTCCTCGGAAAGCTCCGGCTTTTGGTCCGTCAGGCGGGCTGTTTCCCGGAGAACATCACCGTATCCAGTCAATGCTGCAAAGGGCGAGAACATGGCCGCCCGTTCCGTCATCGGCATTCTGGGACGGCTGCCTGACACATGATGAGGGTGGTCTATTATGTCCTCATAGTTATTTATGTGATTGTCACTGCTGCTCACGGAAATTTCCTCCTCCTTCCTTACCGCCGTGCTCTATTTGTATTTTCCTTATGCCTTATGACCGCCGATCTGTTGGTTGCGATCCCTGGCTGTTGCCCCCTCCTGCAGATTCATGCCCTTCAGAATGGCATTTTTTCCGAATTTCTTCTTAATTTCCAGCATAGCCTGCTGCATTTTCTTTTCCTTCTCCAGTTCCTCCTCTTCCTTTTTTCTCTTTGCTTGAAGTGCAGAGAAATCGGTAAAAAGGTCTAGCTGCTCATACTGGGGCTCCTCTTTCGCATCTGTCTCCAAAATCACATGGGCTGCCGCCATATTGATCCGGCGGACCAAGAGGTTCTCATCTACAATCCGGTCAAACAATTCCATGACAGCCTGGGTAATCTGGCGGGTGGAAGAGGTGTATTCCTTCAAATTTGCCGTGCCATGAGCGTGCTTTGGAATTTTGCGTCCGTAGCGGTCTGTTGTGATTTCTCCTTGGTAATTTCGCCGCAGCGCCGGATTCTTCAGATTATCAATATCATATCCCACTGTTAAAACAATCTGATTGGTTACCAGCCCTTTGTCTACCAGATCCAGCGCAAGCAGATCGGCCATTTCCCGAGCCACCAGTCTGGCCTTATCAAAAGGATAAGGGCATTGCAGCACCTGGCCGGAGCCCACGCTTTTGTTTTCCGGCTTGTATGCCTTAATGTCGGCAATGGTGCACGGCTCCCAGCCCCAGGCGTGGTCGATGAGGATTTCCGCGTTGATGCCGAACAGCTCGTAGAGAAGATCTTCGCTGTAATATTCTCCAGCCTTTCCTTCTGAACAGCGGGCAATATCACCCATGGTAAAAAGTCCGTGTTCCTCCAACTTTTTTGCATAGCCCTTTCCCACACGCCAGAAATCAGTCAGCGGACGGTGCGACCACAGAGAGCGGCGGTAAGACATTTCATCCAGAAAAGCAATCCGGACGCCGTTTTCATCCGGTGGAATATTTTTTGCCTCAATATCCATAGCTACCTTGCAGAGATAGAGGTTTGTCCCGATTCCGGCAGCCGCCGTGATTCCGGTAGCAGCAAGCACATCCAGAATCATTTTCATAGCCAGCTGTCTGGCTGTCAGCTGGTAGGTTTTCAGGTAGCCGGTGGCGTCTATAAACACTTCGTCGATGGAGTAGACGTGGATATCTTCCGGCGCAATGTACTTAAGATATACTTCATAAATCCTTGCGCTGATCGCCATATAATGGGCCATTTGCGGCACAGCCGCAACATAATCCACCGCCAGAGACGGATTGCTCTTTAATTCCTCTTCCCGATAAGAGGAACCAGTGAATTTTTTCCCCGGCGCTTTCTGACGGCGTAGGGCGTTGACTTCCTTGATCCTTTGCGCCACCTCAAACAGCCGGGGCCTGCCGGGAATTCCGTAAGCCTTGAGAGCGGGAGAAACGGCGAGACAGATGGTTTTCTCCGTCCTGCTTACGTCTGCCACTACCAGATTGGTGGTCATAGGGTCAAGCCCGCGCTCCATGCATTCCACGGAAGCGTAAAATGATTTCAGGTCTATGGCAATGTATGTCTTATCCTGCACCGCTTTTTGCCTCCCTTCGCAGCTGTTTTATTTCCCTGTTGAAAGTCAGGTGCCCTGCCAGCACAGGCACGATTTGTTACTTACCAAAATTATAACAGAATCTTCAAAATAGAACAGCTCGAAATTAACATTAACCTAAGGGTTATACCTTGAGGCAGTAATCTCCTTCTCCCATTGAAAAATCCAACCTGTACCGATTTAATAGACAAAGCAAGATTCGTAGCAGATACCTATTTTCAAACGTCATAAAAGAGAGGACCACAGAATATGCCCATGGACATGAAGGAGATCATCGCAGAAGCGGCCAAAAAACTTTTGATGGAACAAAATGCAAAAAAGCTTACGGTAAAAGATATCGTAGAGGAATGCCAGATTACAAGACAGGCCTTTTACTATCATTTTGAGGATATTCCTGCGTTAATCCGCTGGGTTCTGGAGCGGGATATCAAAAAAATGCTGCAGGAGGTGCAGACCCTTGGCAATGGGGAACAGAGGCTTCGGTATTTTTTTCTGGTCGCCATCAATGCGGCCCCTTATGTGCAAAAGGGAATGCAGAGCAATTACCGGGATGATCTGGAACGTCTTTTGACCCAATATGCGCTGTATCTTTTTGAGCAGATTGTGGAAACGGAAAATCTTTATCAAAGCTGCACCCGTTGGGAGGTAAACCTGATTCTGCGTTATCACAGCCAGGCCGTCCTTGGGATTCTCCGGGAATGGACCCCGGAGGATACAAAAAATCTGGATCGGATTGTCCATCAGGTATATCTTTTAATGGCGGGTCAAATCCAGCCCCATAATTAAAACAGAATATTTACCAAAGCTGCCGGAGTGTCAAAAAACTTTACACTCCGGCTTTTTTGTCTATACACATGAAAAAATCGGCAGAATGCGCAGCCGCATTTATTTCACTGAAAATGCCAGGCACAGTCAGGTGAAGCAGGAAATTGAAGCAATGGAGAAGGAATGTACCGAGGAGGAGCTGACCTTCCGGAAAAACCTGCAGTTCTCCAAGGCCCCCTGCGTTTCCCTTACTGCAAAGGCTTACGAAGAAATCGAGCTGATCATTCAAAGAGCGAAAAAAGAGGACTTTTCTGCAGAAGAAAAAATTCTGCTTGCAGAATACGCGTTGGATTTTGCCATGCAGGCGGCCGACCGGGCTTTGCTGTCCTCCCTGAAAGCAATAGACGCACAAATGACACAGCAGGAACAAGACGAAAAGAGTTTCCCATGAAAGAAGTAAAATCGCCAAAAAAGCCACTTATTTATTACTATGTGATTGTCTTACTGATCATTTTTCTTTTTAATATGATTATAACCCCCCTGTTGATGCAGGGCCAGGTGGTAGAGGTAGACTACGGAACCTTTATGGATATGATCTCAGAGAAAAACATCGGCCTTGTACAGGTGGAGGACACTGAAATTATTTTTACCGACAAGGAAAACACCGTGGTCTATACCACCGGCGCCATGAACGACCCTGACCTGACTAAGCGCCTGTATGATTCCGGCGCGCAATTTACCAGAGTGGTGGAAGAGCCCATGTCCCCTCTTTTAAGTCTGTTTTTAACCACCATTCTGCCAATCCTTATTTTTATCGGACTTGGCCAGTATATGAGCAAAAAGCTGCTGGAGCAGGCCGGCGGAAAAAATTCCATGTCCTTCGGCATGGGAAAAAGCAATGCAAAGGTCTATGTACAGTCCAGTGAGGGAATTCATTTCAGCGATGTGGCCGGCGAGGCCAACGTCCCCTTCTTCTCCATTTCGGGATCAGAATTTGTGGAGATGTTTGTAGGCATGGGCGCCTCCAAGGTGCGCGACCTCTTTAAGCAGGCAAAGGAAAAAGCTCCCTGTATCGTATTCATCGACGAGATCGATGCCATCGGCCAGAAGCGCAGCTTGGGCGGCATCGGCGGCAACGATGAAAGAGAGCAGACCTTAAACCAGCTTCTCACAGAAATGGACGGCTTTGAGGGAAACAACGGCGTAATCATTCTGGCGGCCACCAACCGGCCCGAATCTCTCGATCCGGCTCTGACCCGTCCCGGACGCTTTGACAGACGGGTTCCCGTAGAGCTGCCTGACCTTGCGGGCAGAGAAGCCATTTTAAAGGTACACGCCAAAAAAATAAAGGTGGCGGATGATGTGGATTTTCACACCATTGCCCGCATGGCCTCCGGAGCCTCCGGCGCGGAGCTTGCCAACATCATCAACGAAGCTGCCCTGCGCGCTGTCAGAGGCGGACGCACAGTGGTAAATCAATCCGACCTGGAGGAGAGCATCGAGGTGGTGATTGCCGGATATCAGAAAAAGAACGCAGTCCTTTCAGACAAGGAAAAGCTTGTAGTAGCCTATCATGAGATTGGCCATGCGCTGGTTGCGGCTATGCAGTCCCACTCCGCTCCGGTGCAGAAAATTACCATTATTCCCAGAACCTCCGGCGCTTTGGGTTACACCATGCAGGTAGATACAGGGGACAAATATCTGCTGACCAAGCAGGAGATTGAAAACAAAATTGCCACCTACACAGGCGGACGGGCTGCTGAGGAAGTAGTCTTTCACGAAATTACCACCGGCGCTTCCAACGATATTGAGCAGGCCACCAAGCTGGCACGGGCCATGATTACCCGCTACGGCATGAGCGAGGAATTCGATATGGTTGCCATGGAAACGGTGAATAACCAATATCTGGGCGGGGATACCTCCCTGACCTGTTCTGCGGATACCCAGAAGGACATTGACAAAAAGGTGGTTGAGCTTGTGAAGGCCCAGCATGAAAAGGCAAAACAAATTTTGCTGGAAAACCGAAGCAAGCTGGACGAGCTGGCACAGTTTCTCTATGAGAAGGAAACCATTACCGGCGAAGAATTTATGAATATTTTAGGCGAAAGAGGTGCAGAGAAATGAGAAGACGTTCCGGATTTGGATGGCTTGAATTGATCATCGGAGTGCTTTTGATCTTGTTGGGTATTTTTACCTTTATCAGACCAGGACAGGCACTGACCGGCCTTGTGGTGATCTACGGAGTCATTGCCGTTATTATGGGAATTGCAGATATTGTACTCTATGTGCAGGCGGAGCGCTATACGGGCTTTGGTCCCATCGTTTCGCTGATATCCGGTATTTTAAGTGTGATGTCCGGTATATTGCTGCTGGTATATCCTAATGCCGGAAAGTGGGTTCTGTCTCTGCTGTTTCCCATTTGGTTTATTGCCCACTGCATTTCCCGTCTGTGCCATTTGAGCGCCATCCGCATTATGGCGGGAAACGGTATTTACTATTTTACATTGGTCATAAATATAATCGGACTGGTTCTGGGCATTATGATGGTGCTGAGTCCTGTGGTTTCTCTCTTATCCATCAGCTACATTGTGGGACTGTATCTCATTCTGCTGGGAATTGACAGTGTTGTCATGGCCTTCAGCCGCATGGGCTCAAGGAGGTGAATATCCGTCTCCATTTTCTTTACGGATCTGCAATTCTGCAAATAATATGGTAGAATAAATATGATGTTGGGGGCAAAAGGTCTCCCAATCACAAAGCGCCAGAATTGTTTGCGGCTTCGGAGTCAAGTTGCGCCAGAAATCGACAAATTTGCTAAATACGTTCCAAAAAATCCGAACTCGCTGCGCTCAAACAAGCGGATTTTTTTCTCACAACGCAACCTTGCCGATTCCAGGAGCAACTAAGACTCCTGCAGATGACAAACAATTCTGACGCTTTGTGACCGAAAACTCTTTTGACTCCAATATCATAAGTATGTTTAAATAATGAAACAGGGAGGTGCAAGGCATCATCCTGGCAAGAAGGGAAGGAACTTATATATACTACTATCGAAGTAAAGATGAAGGAGGACTCAATTCACATGGAATTATCAGAAGCAATTCAAAAGCGGCATTCGGTGCGCTCTTATGAGGAGAGAGCAATCGAGAAAAATACACGGGACCAGCTTTTATCCTTTATTGATCAGTGCAATCAAGAAAGCGGTCTTCATATGCAGCTTGTTTTAGACGAGCCCAAGGGGTTTGACGGTTTTATGGCCCATTACGGAAAATTTTCCGGAGTTAAAAATTACATTGCCGTAATCGGGAAAAAATCTCCTGACTTAGAGGAGAAACACCGTATCGGCAAAGGCCGGGATCGGGTTTTATACAAAAATAGACTTGGGAATTGCTAAATATCATTTTGAAATCGGTGCAGGAACGGACAACTTCAGCCGGGAAGCTTAAAACAGAATATTTGTAAAAAACAACGGATGCCCCATTTTGAGACATCCGTTGTTTTTTTAGAGCGCGAGACGGGAATCGAACCCGCGACCCCCTCCTTGGCAAGGAGGTGCTCCACCGCTGAGCCACTCGCGCATACAGTTACAGGCATTACACCTGTACGTGAAGGTATGTAATTTTGTACTGCCCTTCAAGCGCAATCTCATGAAAGGCTGTGTGCTTTTTACCCGGGAACCGGGTAAAAGCGGGTGATGGGAATCGAACCCACGTATCCAGCTTGGAAGGCTGGTGTTCTACCATTGAACTACACCCGCATATAGGAAAACAGCAGATGCCTTGCGGCAATCCTCTGCAAATGCCCAGAACCGGAATCGAACCAGTGACACGAGGATTTTCAGTCCTCTGCTCTACCAACTGAGCTATCTGGGCCTATCGACGTGCATCCTCCCGTCACAACATTAGTTATTTTACACGGTAAGCGACAATTTGTCAACTGCTTCTTGAAATTTTTGGGCAAATTTTTGGGCAAATTGGGGCAAATTTTACTCTTCCCTAGTGTAATTGATAAGTGCATATAATGAATACACCAACTAGTACACCAACTAACTCGGTTAATTCCAGTTGGTGTATTACTATTTTAGTTGGTAAATAAATTGTCTTCCCCGACGAACTTTTATAATCAGCCCCATATTCATCAGTCGCCCTAAAGCAACATTAGCACCTTGCGTAGTCGTAATTCTTGTTATATCAAGAACCTGATGTACTGTAATAAAACCATTCACCTTTATATATTCCAAAATTGCTTTATCCGATTCATTTCTAAATTCCCGTTCTGCTTCTATAATATCTGAAATATCATACTGCTCCGATCCAATCTTATAATCAGCATTTAAACGGTAACTTGTCCATCTGCCCTTTTTGTCTGCAATAAGTAATTTTTGCTCAACAAAATCAGATAGAATATGTCCGATATCCGTACTGTGTAATTCTAAAATAGACTGCATTCTGACATTGCTGACACTATTTTCAAGATACGCTGTTCCAAGAATAATCTGAGATTCCTTATCCAAATGATTATACTTCACGCCAAAAAGCTTCTGTAAATACTCTGTGCATTCTGCGGGCATAAGAGAAATCATCCACAATTTCAACTCTACCTGATGCAGCTCAGCGTTCTGACTTAAATCTGGTTTACGCCATTGTTCTTCACCCCAGGCATTCAGAATCGTTGGGAAGCCTGAGCCAATATTGTCACCAAGGCCAATCATTCGAAACATTTGAAAATAAAAATCCCGTATCCTTTTTTACAACTTTCAAAACCCCCGTAATAAGATAATCACTATGAATAATCATATTTGCCACTGCTTCCCGTATTGCTTTATGCACCGGAGTATCATCTACTCTTACCATTCCCT
>NZ_CALWMU010000042.1:0-27423 GCF_944382095.1 Candidatus Acetatifactor stercoripullorum | reverse complement strand
AAAAATCGGCAGATTGGTACTTTGGAAAGACATATCTGTCTTTTTATTGCAGTTTGCGGAAACTCAAGCTTATTTACAACCTGTTTGGCCAGCCTGTCCGGCCTCCCTATTTAGCTTCGCTCCGTTTCTCAAAATCTTCCACATACTGGATAATCAGCTTCATCGTGCCCTCTACGCCCAGAACACTGCTGTTGATGCACAGGTCATAGCTGTCTGCCCGGCCCCATTTTTTGGAGGAATAATAATTGTAATAGCTCTGGCGCTGCTTATCCTTTTTCAGGATCATTTCTCTGGCCTTTGCCTCCGGCAGATCATACTTCTGCATAATTCTTTTTACCTTTACATCCTCGTTTCCGAAAATAAACAGGTGAACACAATTCTTATAATCTGCCAGCGCATAGTCTGCGCAGCGGCCTACGATCACGCAGGGGCCTTCGTCAGCAATTTTTTTAATGGTGTCAAACTGGGCCAGAAACACCTTGTGGCTGATGGGCATATCCACAAAGGAGGAGGAATTATAGCCAAAGGAATAAGTATCCATAACCAGATTATACAGGAATGAATTTGTAGGTCTCTCATCGTGATTTCTGATCATTTCCTCACAAAAACCGCTTTCCTGTGCGGCACGGGTCAGAAGCTCTTTATCATAGCATTTAATGCCGAAATATTCTGCAACCTTTTCCCCTATTTCACGTCCTCCGGAACCAAACTGGCGTCCAATCGTAATAATTGTATTCATAGAAACACCTGCCTTCTGTCAAAAGTATAAATGCTTTTTAAAAGAAGCCCTCCGCATTTATCTGTTTGTATTATACAATATTTTTGCCTTTTGCACAACCAATCTTCAAATTTTTTTAATTTTTTGTTTGAATTTACCGACATTAGCAAAATTTATCCGGCTTATAATTACAGTAAGGTTAACAGGCGCTGAAAATATTCCGGCAGGGGAGCGTCTATCTCCAGATACTGCCCAGTGGAGGGATGCTGAAAGCCTATGGTCTTCGCATGCAGCGTCTGCCCCTGAAGGGAAAAGGGACATTTTCTTGGACCATACACATCGTCCCCCAAAATGGGATGGCCGATGCTTGCCATATGCACCCTGATTTGATGGGTTCTTCCCGTCTCCAGCACGCATTCGATATAGGTGTACCCCACAAACCGCTCCAGCACCCGGAAATGGGTCACCGCCCGTTTTCCGTTTCTTACATTTACTGCCATTTTTTTTCGGTCTGTGGGATGACGCCCTATGGGCGCATCAATCACACCCTGGTCATCCGGCAGGGCCCCTAAGCAGACAGCCCTGTAGCGCCTGTTTACGGTATGCTCCTTCAGCTGGGCTGCAATGGAGGCGTGGGCTCTGTCATTTTTGCAGGCAATCACGGAACCGGTGGTGTTTTTATCAATACGGTGCACAATCCCTGGCCGCATCACCCCGTTAATGCCTGACAATTCCTTTCCGCAGTGATACATCAGCGCATTGACCAACGTGCCGCTGTAATGTCCCGCCGCCGGGTGCACTACCATACCCTTGGGCTTGTTCACAACAATCAGATCACTGTCTTCATAAAGAATATCAAGAGGAATGTTTTCCGGCAGAATATCCGGTTCCACCGCCGCGGGAAGAAAAAAGGCAACCTCATCGTCCGCATTTACCCGATAGCTGCCTTTTGCAGTCTCCCCGTTTACCAAAACCTGGCCATCCTTAATTAATTTTTGAAGAAAGGAGCGTGACAGGGAATCCAGAAGCATCCCCATACACTTGTCAAGCCTTTCTCCTTCCATATCCTCTGTTATCTGGAAGCGTAATTCATCCATGGAAGCTTCCTCTCCCTATTTCATCTCTCTGTAACGGTTTTGCTTAAAGCTTAAAAATTCCAGATCCTTTTCTTTAAATACAAACAAGAATAGAATAAACAAACCAATGGTTGACAATACAATATAAATATCCGCCACATTAAAAATAGGATAATTGATCAGAACGAAGGAAATAAAGTCCACCACATAATCAAGACGGAAACGATCCGCCATGTTGCCTGCGCCGCCTGCAATAATGCAGGACAGCAGAATATGGACAATATTAAATTTTTTCTCGCTGGGAAGCTTAAACAGGAAAAACAGAATCACTGCCATAAATACAATGCCCACAAAAAGAATAAATACCTTTTGATTTTCAAGCATCCCAAAGGCAGACCCTCTGTTTTCCAGATATTGCAGCTCCAGCACTCCGTCAATGAGGACATAAGGCTCATTTCCCTTTAAATGAAGCACCGCCAAATACTTCGTAAACTGGTCAATGCCAAAAAGCACTGCAGCTACCACAGCGTCCAAAAGCAGAATCTTTCTTCTCTTATGATTCTTTTTACTCATGTGCATCCTCTTCGCTAAAATAGATTTCCCTTACGGCTTCCAGAATTTCCTCATCGGTTACAGTATGATCAATCACTGCCTTGCCGATTTTTTTCAATAATACAAACCGGATTTTCCCTGCGCTCATTTTCTTGTCCGATTTAGTCAGCCGCAGAATCTCCTGGGGATCAATTCCCTCTACAGTGATGGGAAGATAAAAGGGAACAAACATATCCCTGATCTCATAATATTCCTCCATGGAAAGCATACCCCGCTTCCATGAAATATAAGCGGCCGCAACCGTTCCCAGCGCCACGCATTCGCCGTGATAAAGCTCAAAATTCTTTGCCTTCTCAATGGCATGACCGATGGTATGTCCCAGATTCAAAAGCGCTCTGTCTCCCTGCTCCGTAGGGTCCTTTTCCACCACCAGCTTCTTTACTGCGCAGCTTCTCATCACCATTTCCTCCAGAGTATCCAAATCGCGCTCGCAGATTTCATACATTTTATCGATCAGCCATTCATAAAACACCGCATCCCTTATCAGCCCGTGCTTCATAACCTCTGCAAAGCCGGAAAAAAACTGTCTGTCATCCAGAGTTTGCAGAACGCTCAGGTTCATGTACACCAGCTTTGGCATCTTGAAGGCCCCTACCATGTTTTTATAGCCGTCAAAATCCACTCCTGTCTTTCCCCCGATGCTGCTGTCGCACTGTGAAAGCAGTGTGGTGGGAATCTGCACAAAATCAATTCCCCGCAGGTAAGTGGCCGCTGCATATCCCGCCAGATCGCCCACAACGCCGCCTCCCAGTGCAAGAAGCATATCCTTTCTGTCAAAACCTTCCTCTATCAGAAAGCGATACAGCGTCCTTACAGTGTCCAGCGTCTTATTTTCCTCTCCCTGAGGAAACACAAATTTTGCGGTTTTGAGACATCTGCCCTCTAAAAGATTCCTGACCTCATCTCCGTAAAGCTCGTCCACCTTGGAATCCGTGACGATACAGAGCCGCTTTTCCGCACAGCCAAGCAAGGAAAGCTCCTCCCACAGCCCCTCAAAGGACTGGGCAAATACAATATCATAGCATGGTTTTTTATTGTAAAGAATCGGTAATCTCTGTGCCATTTTTTCTTTCCCTTTTCGTATTTTCTGCAAAAAACTTCCCCGTTCCATACAGGGGGAAGTTTTCTTCATGCACTATAATCCATTATTGATGGGAGACTCAAAGGTTCCTCCGAAAATATCCTGAAAATCCCCCGAAACATCTACGCTTGCAGGCGTGATAATAAAAATATAATGGGAAATCTTCTGCAGATTACCCGATATTGCAAAGCAGGAGCCCGAAGTGAAGTCTATAATTCTCTGTGCAATGTCCACATCCAGACCTTCCAGATTCAGCACTACGGTTCTGTTTGCCAGAAGCGTTTCTGTAATTTCCCGCGCATCCTCCACTGAGGTGGGTTTGATCACGCAAACCTCCATTCCGCTTGCATTCGGCATTCTCTTTGTCACGGACTGGCGTATGGGAGTCACCTTAGGCTGGGATGCCCTTCTGCTTCCCCTCTCCTCGTATTCCTCCGTATCCTTCGACTTGGAAGAATTTGACTTTCTGGGCGCTGGAGCTACTTCCTCCTCATCATCATCCAAATATTCATCATCATAGTAATCATCGTCTTCTTCGTTGATCTTCATGTAATTCAAAAACTTGTCCATTACACCCATTGTAATTACTCTCCTTTATTCCTAAACACTATAATCCCGTTCGCCGAAAATTCCGGTGCCTACTCTGATGTAAACGGCGCCCTCCTGCGCTGCAATCTGATAATCTCCTGTCATTCCCATGGAAAGAATATTCATAGAAACATTATCAATGTTTTTTTCCGCTATGTCAACAGACAATTGTTTCAATTTTCGAAAAAAACAGCGGTTTTCTTCTGCATTCTCCACAAAGGGAGCAACTGTCATAAGGCCTTTTATATGAACAGCCGGCAGTTTGGAAATCTCTTCCACAAGCGCCGGGGCATCCTTGGGAGAGACTCCGAATTTACTCTCCTCCTGGGCCATATTCACTTCGATGAGAATGTTGGCCTCTGTGTGCTTTTTTTGCGCTTCTCTGTTGATTTCCTCCGCCAGCCTGTAGGAATCCACACTATGAATCAGCCAGACTTTTCCCACAATATACTTTACCTTATTGCGCTGTAAATGTCCGATCATATGCCAGCGGATGTCCCCCGGAAGCTGCTCCATCTTGTCCACAAGCTCCTGCACCTTGTTTTCCCCGAAATCTCTTATTCCAGCTTCATAAGCCTCTCTCAGAAGAGAAACCGGCTTTGTCTTGCTGACCGCAATCAGCGTCACCTCTTTTTCGTCCCTTCCAGCCTCCCTGCAGGCCGCCCTGACATTTTCCTTCACTTGTTTGATTCTGTCTGCAATCATAGCCTCTCCTTATTCATAGATAAACTGATCGTCGCTGACCGCCTCCGCGTCCAGTACAATGTAATCGTAAACATTCAGCCCATACCGGGTGTTGGCTTCCACAATGGAATATTCATCATTTTGGTACAATATATTAATCTGCTTAAAGTCAGCGTAACCCTTGTTCATATTATAGACCCCGATCAGTGTAGCCCGCTTACTCACCGTATAGGTCTCCTGGCTGTCCGTCTTATGCAGCACATCGCCTGAATTCAGGATAGAAACATCCAGATAGTACTCCCCTGTATCACTGTCGTAATAATAGACCTCTGTCTCCACAAATTCGCTGGATATGGTACCGTCCTCCAGGTAGCACTGTCTGATCACGCCGTCGCTTCCGTTATCGCCGCCCTGGGTCACATACTCCTCTGGAATCAGGAAAAATTCCTTCTCCACAATGGAGGAATTGGGAATCTTCAAGCCGGTTTCCTCATAAAGAATCAGCTCCACATCCAAAAAGCGGTCCGAGATAAAGGTGATCATGGAATTTGTAAAGGTCAGCTGCAGATAGGTATTGCCGTCCCCGTTATTCAAAAGCTGTGTCTGCCCCCAGGATTCATACTGATTCTTAAGGAAACGCACCTTTACATAGCCCTCCTGCTCCAGCTGGGCACCTCTGTCCGGCTCAATGGGGATCACAAGAGACCACGTCTCGCTGGTGGAAAGCTTGTACACCGGTGTGCCGGCCTCGGAAAGCTCATTTCCAAGATACTGGGTCTTTTCATAATTTTTTTCGTCGAAAACCGCTTCCGTAACGGCATCTGCGGTCAGTCCCTCATACCCGTCCGTCCAATAGGCAACCACGCCTGTCTCAGGTGCATTGCAGAAATTGACAATGTTTGCAATGCCAGAGGTGTCGCTTATGTCGTTTATTCCCTCCAGCATACTGGCATTGGCAAGCTTTAACACTGTATTTTTCAAAGAATTTTTAAATTCATAAATACTCTCATAATTTTGGGGTTCAAAGCCGTGCATATAGCTTACAATCTCACTTCTAAATTCCGCCAGCTCCTTATCGCTCAGAGAATTTTCTCCAAGGCTTAAGTCCTCCAGGTATTCGTTCAGCCTCCCCGTCTCATCTATGGTATAAACCAAGTCCCCCTTGGCCACTCTCTCGCCTTCCCTGGCATAATAATTTACATATCCCGCAGCCTCTGTGTTCACCACTGTCTCGCTTCGCAATATCACGCCGCGGTAAAGATTATCCGTGGCCAAAGACCCCTCCTGCACCTCATAACGAACGATATGGGTGGTCTGGAAATACATGATAATACAGATTACCACATAGACGAACACTACGCCAAAAATAATCATTCCAATATTCAGATTTAAAGGCTTTCTATATTTTTTCACTTTGTTTTTTGCCAATTTTCGAGCCTCCACCTAACTTGGCAAAAGCCTCGGTATGTATCCGAGGCTTTTCTTACGTTTTCACCTTTATTCAAATCCTATTACAGCATAAATTACAGGGAGATAATTACCTTTTCCTTTAGGTTCTCCGGAAGATCCGCCTCATCCAGAGAAATACTGAGTATAAAGTCCACGCCAAAGGTTTCGCTGATCTTTTCCAGCTTGGATACTGCAGCTGTGATATCTGCCGACTCCAGACAGGAAATTTTCAAAAAGCTGTCAAAATACATCTGCTGGAGATCATGATCCTGCGAAATGATTCCGCACACAAATCCGAGAAATTCACTATCATTT
Organism: Candidatus Acetatifactor stercoripullorum; assembly: GCF_944382095.1. Taxonomy (NCBI): domain Bacteria; kingdom Bacillati; phylum Bacillota; class Clostridia; order Lachnospirales; family Lachnospiraceae; genus Acetatifactor; species Candidatus Acetatifactor stercoripullorum. The sequence goes on along the minus strand of NZ_CALWMU010000042.1, from coordinate 20,900 downwards.
TCAACAAGGTATTCGGAGACGTTAATCAGCCGCACCTTATTGTTCAGCTCGTACATATGCTTGGTGCTTTTATCCAAATATACGATGCTGCCGGAAATATTTTTTACCTCACTATTCACTTTGTCCAATAAATGCTTTGTCTTGCCCTTGCCCTTCTTTCCTACAATTAACTGAACCATCGGTAACCCTCCTATTGTAAATTAGTGATAAGAAATTTTCTATCTGTTTCTATTATAGTTTATCTTATATCAAAAAACAACCTCTATTTGTTGATTTCGTCTAACAGATCAGCCATCTGGGCATACAGCACATCCCTGGCCTGGGCGCGCAGAATCACCGATATATACGGCGCTCCGTTAACATCTCTGGACAGCAGAATCAGACAATGGCCCGCAGCATTGGTGGTTCCCGTTTTGCCTCCGATCACCGTCACATTGGCAGGCGTCTGATAGGTGCCCCGCAGAAAAAGATTACTGGTTTCAAAGGAAATCTCCTTTGCCTCTCCCTCCTGGTCATAATAAACCGTCTGATAGCTGGTCATATGTATGATCTCGTTAAAGGACTCATATTTCACAGCCTCATTGAAAATTAAATACAGGTCATAGGCTGTGGTGTAATGACTGTCATCGGAAAGTCCATGGGGATTTGCAAACTGCGTGTTGGTGGCTCCCAGGCGCAGCGCCTCCTCATTCATCATTTCCACAAAGCGTTCCACTGAGCCGCCGATATTTTCCGCAATCATCATAGCCACATCATTAGCAGAATACATCAGAAGAATATGCAGAGCCTGATCCAGGGTCATGGTATCACCGCTCTCCACGCCGCAGAGCTGCGCGCCGGATTCCGTGATGTTCACAGCAGAGGAAGCTGTAAGCACCTGATCCAGGGAGCCGTTCTGCAAGGCTACAAGAGCTGTCATCACCTTTGTCAGACTGGCCGGATACAGACGTTCATGGGCATTCTTGGCATAGAGCACCTCCTTGTTGTTCACATCAAAGAGCACAGCCGCCTGGGCCTGAGACATATCCACAGACGCATCATCTGTGATATCCTCCGTGACCACGCACAGATCCTCTGCAAAGGAAGCCGCCGTCTGTGCGCTCTGTCCGCCGGCCAGCACATTAAAGCTGCTCACCTGGGAGTCCACGCTGTAGGGCATATCAAAGGACGTCCCAGAACAGCCGGCCAGGGAAAAAACGGCGGAAAACAGAATCCAGGCCAAAATCATGCGTTTCTTACTTGTACATTTCACGCCACTCTAAGTCTCCTCTGTCCAGGGATTTGATCAGCAGTTCCGCCGTTGCAAGATTGGTAGCCAGCGGAATATTGTGCATATCACAAAGCCTCACCACATTGTTTACATCCGGTTCATGGGACTTGGATGTCAAAGGATCCCGCAGAAAAATCACAAGATCAATCTCATTGTGCTCAATCTGCGCTCCGATCTGCTGTTCTCCCCCCAGATGCCCCGCAAGGTACTTGTGTATGCTTAAATTGGTAACCTCCTCTATCAGCCTTCCTGTTGTGCCTGTGGCGTACAGATCGTTTTTGCTGAGAATCCCCCGATACGCGATACAGAAATTCTGCATCAGTTTCTTTTTTGCGTCATGCGCAATCAAAGCAATGTTCATATTTATACCCTCTCTCTATTTGATTTTTTCGCCTGAAGCCTTACGTTCAATACAAACCCCATCCCTATGAACAGGCTCAGCAGCGAAGTCAGACCATAACTGATAAACGGAAGCGGCAGTCCTGTGTTGGGAAGCAGAAAGGTTGCCACTCCAATATTAAAAAAGCTCTGAAAGGCCACAAGCCCCCCCATTCCCGCTGCAATAATGGTTCCTGCCGTATCTTTGGCCTTTCTGGCAATGGATATGCACTCTAAAGCCACCAAAAACAGCAGAACAATCACAACCACACAGCCCTTAAAACCAAACTCCTCACCGATCACCGCAAAGATAAAATCTGTCTCTGCCTCTGATATAAAATTACCGTTTTTTACCGATGTGATCTCATTGTTTTTATAGCCCTTTCCATCCAGCTGTCCCGATCCGATTGCCATCACAGAATTTAACTGCTGGTAGGCCTCCTCACTGGCATATTCCTCCGGATTGATAAAGGCAAGTATCCTGGTTCTCTGATAGTCCTCAAGCACGGAGTTGTCCGGCTGCAGCGCAAGGGAAATCACAATAGCCACAGCCGGAATGATCACTGCAAGCACTCCCAGCACCAGCTTCCAGCTGATGCCCCCGGCAAACATAATCACGCAAAATACAACGATCAGGACAATGCTGGTGGACAGCGCAGGCTGCTCCTTTACCATGTACCAGGGCACCGCAATCAACGCAGCGCAGGCCGCGATCATTTTAAAGCTGTTTAACTTCTCCTTGTATTTCATAATAAACTGTGCAAAGAATAAAATCAATAAAATTTTCGCAGTTTCCGACGGCTGAAAGCGAAGTCCCCCTATTTCCAGCCACCGCTGGGCGCCGTTGGCATCGTCTCCCACAATCATTACCAGTCCAAGCAGCGCAATATTTCCAAAATACATCAGCCAGTTTAACCGAAGTATCACGGAATAATTGCAAAAGGAAATAACGATCATGGCTGCTATCCCCGCCGCCACTCCTGCAAGCTGCCTTGTCTGAAGGGATTCCTCCGCGCTTCCGATGGCCATGACGCCGATGGCCGAAAGAGCCACAAGCATCAATATCAGCTTAAAATCATAATCGCGTATCCTGTAATTTTTGAACATAGCTTCCTTTCTGTTTTTCTACTGCTTATGGAGATCAAGAATGGGGATATTTGCATACAGGGTAGGTGTTTTCATTCCTCTCCCGTTCCTGCTCCCCTTGGCGTTTATCTGAATCTCCATATTGGCAGAATCTATCTTCATGTACTTTGATATCACCTTTGCAATATCTGTTTTTATCAGCTCCATCATTTCCGGCGAGCAATTTACACGGTCAGAAATCAGCAAAATCTTCAATCTGTCCTTGGCAACCTGGCAGGAGCTTTTCTTGCGAAAAAAATGCTTCATAACATCATTCCTCCTTATGCTCTGTGAAAAATGCCCGTTACCCTCGTCCAAAATGAAATTCCCTTGTCAAAATTCAAGAAGGGTACCTCCTTCCCCTCCACGCGCAGCACCACGTTGGCATAGGCCCTTCCCGCAGGCGTATCGTTGCCCACTAAGGGCTCCCCCTGATTGGTGGCCACCACCACATTTTCATCATCAGGGATAATTCCAATCAATGGAATTGCCAGAATGTCCACTACATCGGAGGCAGACATCATATCCCCTCTTTTCACCATATCCATGCGCAGCCTGTTGATGATCAAATCCATCTGTTTAAACCCATTGGCCTCCAAAAGCCCTATGATTCTGTCTGCATCGCGGATGGCGGAAACCTCAGGCGTTGTGACCACAAGGGCCCTGTCCGCGCCGGCAATGGCGTTCTGAAACCCCTGCTCTATCCCCGCAGGGCAGTCCAGAATAATATAATCAAACTGCTCCCGCAGATGATCAATCACCTTAACCATCTGCCCCGGCGACACAGCCGACTTGTCCCTGGTCTGCGCAGAGGGCATCAGATACAGTCCCGGATGACGCTTGTCCCGGATGAGAGCCTGCTTTACCCGGCAGTTTCCCTCCACTACATCCACAAGATTGTATACAATCCTGTTCTCCAATCCCATCACAACATCCAGATTGCGCAGTCCGATATCGGTGTCGATCAGGCATACTTTTTTGCCCAGCTTTGCAAGACCGGTTCCTACATTTGCAGATGTGGTGGTTTTCCCCACACCGCCTTTTCCTGAAGTGACGACAATTACCTCGGAGCTCCTTTCCTCCGAACGCTTTTCTTTCGCAGAAAAATTGTTTTCCATACTGAAAATCCTCCTGTTTAGAATATGTCGTCCCCTGGACTGCGAAAGCCTAAATTGAGTCCAGTAATTCTTTGGTAAGGGGTTCAAAAACAATCTTCCGGTTCTTCACATATGCAATTTTCGGCTGTACCTTCGGGCGAATGCCCCATTTTGACTGTCTGGTATTTGACTTATATTTGAAATCGCCGACTTTTAATCTTTCCGGCTCCATTTCAAGCGCTACTACATAAGCGTTTTCCTGCCCGTTCCCCCCTGCATAGGCTTCTCCGTACAATCCCCCCAGAATAATGATATTTCTGGCGGAAATCACGGCGCTCCCCGGGTACACATCCCCCAGGATCACGATGCTGTTTTCGGTCTCCAAAACCTCCCTGTTCTTTAAGGTTCCCTTGTAAAACTGACCCTCGTCCCCTCCGGTCAGCTTTTTTTCCACATGCTGGAGAGCCTTGATAAACTTTTTATTGGTGGCCTCGTCCTTCCCTACAATGCAGACCACATTGACGCTGCTGGATTTCCTTATGGTCTCCAGCACGAGAATCTCCTGGGCCGGCGAAAGCGCCCTTCCCTCCATGGAAAGGGCCACGCTGGCCGTGCCGAAAAAATTTCTGGCCTCAGAAAATTTAAAGGCAAGCTCTTCCAAAATATCGTCAAAATCCGTCTCCTCATCCATGTGAAGAGTGATTCCGTTTGGAAAGCTTTTAATGATTACCTTGTCCTTCAATCCTTCTCACTCCTGTTACATTTCATTGGAAATACCGCCATCCGGCGCATCCGCCGTACCGGTAATCAGATCCTCCTCTTCGGCAAGCCCGTAGTAATATTTGATAATATCCCGGGTAGCCTGGGCTGCATAATCTGAGGAATAACCGTAGGGAATCCTGGTGGTAATGGCAATTTCAGGCTCTTCATAAGGCGCAAAGCAGACAAAAAGCGCATGATTGGGCCTGGTTCTGGTCTGCTCCGCCGTACCCGTCTTTCCGGCTACATTCACTGCCAGATCGCCAAAATAGCTCTTGTTCTCCACCACCTGACGCATGCCTGAATGAACGCTGTCCCAATAGTCCTGCGATAAGTCCACGGTGTTTCTCACCTCAGGCTCATATTCCACTAACACATTGCCCTGAGAATCCGCAACCTTGTCAAGAAGGGTCAGCTCAAAGCAGGTACCCCGATTGGCAACTGTGGTCACATATCTGGCCAGTCCAACCGTGGTAAAGCTGTTGCTTCCCTGTCCAATGGCAGAACGAACCGGGTCCGTATCCGACACATTGGGGGAGGCTTCTGTAATTTCCACTCCCGATTTTTCCGTGAGTCCAAACAGATCGGCATATTGGTAAAGGGTATCCAGACCTTCGGTCTCGTTGTACACGCCTGACCTGGTGGAAAGCATATACCCTATATTGTAAAAGAAATAGTTGCAGGAATCCCGTATTGCCGTCACCAGCGTTTCATTTCCGTGGCCGGACCGCCTCCAGCATCTGGGGGACGGGGTGATGGCAGTAAAGGTGCCCACGCAGTTTACCCTGTCATTTATATCGATCACACCCTCCGTAAGTCCGGCAGCCGCAGTCACCATTTTAAAGGTGGAGCCGGGAGCCAGAGGGGACTGGGTGGCATGGTTTAACTGGGAGCTTGCCTTGTCCGTCTGCAGCCATGCGTAATAATCCGCGTCGATGGAATTTGCCATCTTATTGTTGTCAATTCCGGGATAAGACACCATGGCCAGCACATCTCCCGTATTCACATCCGTGACCACCACGGAAGCGTTACAAGGGTCCAGCGCCAGCTGTCCCGGCGTCACATCCAGATTGTCAATGCGGTTTTTCATAAACTGGTAGGCCGTCATGGAACCGTTATAGAGGGCCTCCTCATCCTCCACGGGAACCTCCACCGCATTCTGCTCGCAGAGAATCATGCACACGTCCCTGCCGCTTATCACATCATTTAGCAGCATATATTTGTAGAAGCGTCTCTGAAACTCACTGTTTTTGTCAATCATTTCAATGATATAAGACACCAGCTTGTCGAAAATTTCAGCGGAATCGGAATATTGGTCGTCCAGCTCCAGCTTGCTTACATCGATCCAGTTTTGAGCGATACAATATTTCAAATATTCGTTCAGACTGATGACCTCATCCACTGCCCAGGCAATCTGCGTGGAATCCTGGGAGTCCACAGCCTCGGTCATGATCACGCCGTTTCTGTTTAAAAGCTGTACAATATTGCTCTGATATACCTGATATTCCGTGGAAAGCTGGTTGTAGGGCGTCATTCCTTCCGTCAGCTCATAGCGCAGTTCATCGTAAACGGACTGTCTGTAAGCAAGGAATTTATCGTAAACCTCCGCCTCCTTCTCCCCGGCGTCTTCCTGGGAAAAACGCTTTACATCAATAATCTGATTGTCAATCAGCGCAAAATACACGTCATAAATGGGAATTACAATGTCAGAGCTGTCCGAATTTTCTCCAGCCACATAGGTCTTGGCGTTGACGATCTTGCTGGAGAGAAGTCCCGCCATTTTCTGCTCCACAATATTGTAAACAGCCTCGGTCAGCTCCTTGTCAATGGTCAGATAAACATCGTTTCCCGACTGGGGCTCCACCCGCTCCACAATGTTCATCACCTTTCCGGTATTGTCCACAATGACCCGCTCAAAGCCCTTTGTCCCCTGCAGAGTGGTCTCCATATAGGCCTCGATGCCGCTCTTCCCCACCACGTCATTTATGCTGTAGGTATTTGCGCTTCCTCCTGCGGCCGCAGCCTCCTCATTCAGTTCGGTCAGCTCCTCCGAGGAAATTTTTCCGGTATACCCCAGCACATGGGCAAAATACTGGCTGTCCACATAACGCCGTACCGTATCCTCCTCTATGGTGACTCCCGGCAGAGAATCTGAATTTTCCTTGATCACAGCCACCGTCTCTTCACTGACATTGGAAGCCACCGTGGTGCCGATATATTTCTGATAGGAGGTCAGGCTCATGGCATAACGGATGGTTACCATCTTAAGCCATTCCTCACTGGTATATCCCTTCCCGGGCACAAAATCGGTGCTGGAATCCCCTTCTTCCTCATACTCCCCAATGGCAAAGCCGCTGCCCGTATTGCGGCTTAAATATTCCATAATCTCCTGTGCCGTTGAGGTGCGCTCGTCCTCCTTCAGCTTATCTATGGTGGTATACCCATAGACGTCTGCCAGAAAGCGAAGCAGGCTGGTCCCCTCCACCGTATAGGCGAAATCTCCGTTTTCATCCAGGATAATCCTGAAATCCGTAATCACGCTGTCGCCGTTTTTCTCAATCATCTGAATCAGCCTGTACACCGTTTCATTCAGATTCTGGTTTTTGCTCCGGCCTGATTCAAACACATCTTCAATTTTCACGGAATAAGCCAGCTCATTCTCGGCTAAGAGCTCTCCGTTCCTGTCAAAAATCCGCCCTCTCGTGCTGGGAATATCCCTGGTTTTCTCCGTCTGGAGAATAAAATCATTCAAATACTCTTCCCCATGCACGATCTGCAGATCAAAGCAGCGATACACGAGAATTCCCGCCAGCACGCAAAACACCACGGTCAGGATCGTCAAACGGCTGGTTATGATGCTGATAATATGTTCCTTTAACTCGTCAAACAAATTTCTGTGCGCTCCTTCTTTCAATTGCTTCCAGCTTTTCGTTTACCTTTAAAATAACAGGGTACAAAAACAGGGTGACCACAATGGTGTACAGCGCTTCCGGCAGTATCACCCTTGTGAAATAATACCAAAAATGAAAACGCCCCCTCAGCAGAAACATAAGAACATAACACACAATTCCATAGGATAGATCGCTTACCACAATCAGCGCCATGGGAAGCTTAATATCCTCCGGGTAGAAAATCCGGCTGAATTTTCCGTTCAAATAACCTATATACATGAGAATCAGGGCATAAAACCCCAAAAAGCTTCCAAAAAACACATCGCTCAAAAGTCCGCAGAAAAATCCGATGATCAGCCCCTCCTTTTCCCCCCTCATAAAGCCGAAGGACGCAGTGAGAATAATCATCAGATTGGGGATAATTCCTGCAAAGGATAAGCTGTCAAACACACTGCACTGCAGCACAAAACAAACGATAATGAATATTGTCACAATCACTTTTCTGAGTATCCGCATCACTATCCCTCTTCTGGTACCTGCTGCTTCAAATCTGTAATGACCAAAACCTCTCCCAGATGCTCAAAGTCTACCGCCGGCGTTATGTAGCCTGATTTTGTCAGATTGTTGGAGTCACTGTTTATGGTATTGATATAGCCAATCAAAATATTCGGCAGATATTTGTCGCTGATATCCGAGGTCACAACCTTGTCGCCCTCCACCACTGCATTCTGGCTGTCCACCAGCATGCTGTAGGTGATGACGCCCTCCGCCATCAGCTGCAGATCTCCTGACACAACCAGATTATCCTCAGTGGCCAGCGTCTTGGCGCTCACATTGCTGTTATCGGAGATAATAGAGGTAACTCTGGCCCAGTTAGGTCCCACAGAGGTAATAATCCCCACCAGGCCGCCTCCTGCGATCACATTCATGTCCACAGACAGACCGTCCTGGGTTCCCTTGTCTATGATAAAGGAGGAGTACCAGTTGCCGGAATCCCTGCTGATAATCCTGGCGCCCACCTTGCTGTACTCTCCATACTGTTCATCCAGGGAAAGAAGCTCTCTGAGATTGTTCAGCTCATACCGGTCCTGCTGTAAAAGAGTATTCTCCTCGGTGAGGGCCGCCACCTCTTCCCTGAGCCTTTCGTTTTCCTCTAACAGCGACCTGATCTGCACAAGCTCCTGGGAACGGTTTGAAAGCCAGCTTCCCACCTGACTGATCCCCTGCTGAAAGGGTACGATCACATATCCGAAAATTGTGTTGAAGGGCCGGTTAAAGGTATCCGTCCCAAAGGTGATTAACATCATGGCCGTGCAGAGAAAGGTCAAAATAAAGAGAAGATATTTACTCGGTATCGTAAATTTCTCCCCTTTTCTTTTTATGATTGGGCTCATTTACTCATCCCTTCAATCGCATAAGCTACTGATTTATAGTTGTCATCCTTAATGATCTTCGCAAGTCCCATAGCCACACTGGTAAGTGGATTTTCTGCTGTATTTACTCTCAGCCCCGTTCCTGCCGCAAGCCGCTGTGACAAGTGGTTTACCTGAGAAGCCCCGCCCGTAAGATAAATGCCATGTCTGTAAATGTCTGCCGCAAGCTCCGGCGGTGTCCGTTCCAAAATCACCTTTACATTGTCGATAATGGTGTTAAAATGCTCCTCTAAGGATTCGTCCACCAGCTTTGTGGGAATCTCCCTTTCCACCGGAAGGCCTGTCACGATGTCCCGTCCGTAAACCACGGCGCCTCTTTCCTCTTTTTCCAAATCCCGCAGGGCAATCTTTACGGTTTCCGCCGTTTTCCCGCCGATAATCAGGCTGAATTCCCGTCGCACCGACGCCCGGATGGCCTCGTCGAATTTCAGTCCCCCCACCTTGATCAGGCGGCTCAGCACAATGCCGCCCAAAGAAAGAATGGAAATCTCCGTGGTCTCATAGCCTACGTTCACCACCAAAACACCCTGGGAATTTTTTACATCTATATCCAGTCCAAGGCCGTCTGCAACAGCCTTCTCCACCACCATAATTTTTTTCGCCTTCACATTGGCATCCTTGATCAGATCATAAAAGGCTCTCTTTTCCACCTCCGTCACATCGGTGGGCACGGCGATAAAAAAGTCTGCCGGCTTGGTGCTTCCCTTCTGCAGGTCTCCGATAAAATATTTTACCAGAGTCTCCATGTTTTTGATATCCGCAATGACGCCGTTGGAAAGCGGGTAAGAAATATGAATATTTCCCGGCGCCTTCTCATACATTTCAAATGCAGAATCTCCATAGGCAAAGAGTGTGTTCTTATTTTCGATGGCGATCATGTTCTTTTCCACCATAATATTGTCATCGTTTCTGCTGTAAATTTTGATATTATTGGTACCTAAGTCGATACCGAATGCGTTGTTTGCCAAAATGACAACCCCTTTCTGAAGTGATGCTACAGGTAAGCCTCCTCTTTAAAGCTAGTATACCTGTTATCACCGATAATAATGTGATCCAGCAGCGAAATGTCCAGCTTGTCTCCCAGTTCCTGCACATTCCGGGTGATTTCCAGATCCGCCCTGCTTGGAGACGGATCGCCGCTGGGATGATTATGCACCAGCAAAATGTGGACCGCCCTGCTGTTTAAGGCTTCCAGAAAAATTTCCCTGGGGGAAATCAGCGACATCCTCACGCTGCCCTCCGAAAGCTTCCTTTCTCCGATCAGCTGCCCCTTGGCGTCCAGACACACCAAAATGACGCATTCTGTTTCCCTGTGTCTGAGCCTTTCCATAAAATACCGGGCGACGGCGGCGGAATCATGAAAACAGATTCCCTGGGCGGCTGTGGCGGTGCTGATGCGCATGGAAAGTTCTGTGAGACATTTCAGCTTAATGGCCTTAACCTCTCCGATGCCCTTAATGGACTTCAGCTCATTTAAGGTCACGTCATAGAGGCCAAGCAGCCCCTCCCTGGGATATCTGGCCAGCTCCAAAACCTTTCCGGCCAGCTGCAGCGCGTTCTGCTCCCTGGTGCCCGTGCGTATGATGATAGCAAGCAGCTCCCGCTCCGTAAGGCTTTCCGGACCAAACCGCAGAAATTTTTCATAGGGAAGATCCTGATTTTTCTCTCTGTTTTTTACTTTTCGTTTCTCCATACATCTCCTTTTGCCTTCTCCGATGTACAGACAAAACCCGAGGATACTTTAACGGATAAAACGGTAAATCACCAAGGAGATCACCACTCCGATAACACTGGCTATGGTAATTTGAATCTTCAGCCCGAAGGTGAGCAGTATAAACCCTAAATCCAGCTCAATGGGCGTATTCAGCCCAAAGGATTTCCCGTAATTTAAAAAGCTTCCGTCAAAATAGGTTCCGATAAATCCGCCGATCACAAATCCGATCAGCACAAGGATCACCAGCACCCAGTTTACTCTCTTCAAGATTTTTCCTCCTCATACGTCTTTATATACTACCATAAAATCTGGCGTCTGTATATAAAATTCATAGATTTTATTTTTTGGTTTTTCTACATTTTTCCATGGCATTTGCTATTTCTTCCTCAGAGACAATACCCTTTCTAAGCAGCGCCTCCAAGGATTTCAGGATGCCGAATTTTGCGTGCTGCCAGGTCAATCCTCCCTGAAAATACACGGCATAAGGGGGCTTTAAGGGTCCGTCTGCCGACAGCTCAATGGAGGAGCCGGACACAAAGGCGCCCGCCGCCATAATCACCTGTGCATCGTAGCCGGGCATATCCCAGGGTTCCGGAACCACATGACTGTCCACAGGGGCTGCAGCCTGAATTCCCTGGCAGAAGGCCGTCACCGCCTGGGGTGTGCCGAAGGTCACCGCCTGAATAATGTCATATCTGTCCTCACTGCCGTCTGGCGCCACGTCAAAGCCAAGCTTCTCATAAATATTGGCGGCAAACACGGCCCCCTTTAAGGCGCCTGCCGTCACCACCGGGGCCAGAAAAAAGCCCTGATAAAAATTGCTCAAAATGCCCAGGGAAGCCCCCACCTCTTTCCCCAGCCCCGGGGAGGTAAGACGGTACGCGGCATTTTCCACGCATTCCTTCGTTCCGGCAATATAGCCGCCGATGGGAGCAAGTCCTCCCCCCGGATTTTTAATCAGGGAGCCCACCACCATATCCGCTCCCACATCGGAAGGCTCTCTTGTCTCCACAAACTCGCCGTAGCAGTTATCCACCATGCAGATCACATCCGGTTTTATGCCTTTTATAAAGGCGATCAGCTCCCCAATCCGCTCTACGGACAGAGTGGGACGGGTCTGATAGCCCTTGGACCGCTGAATGGCTGCAAGCCTTGTCCTCTCATTGATTCCACGGCGGATGGCTTCATAGTCGAAGCTTCCGTCCGGCAGAAGATCCACCTGCCTGTAGGTAATCCCATATTCTGCAAGGGAGCCTCTGGATGGTCTTATGCCTATGACCTCCTCCAGGGTGTCATAGGGCTTTCCCACAGGGGAGAGCAGTTCATCCCCCGGTCTTAAATTGCTCATTAAGGCCAGCGCCAGGGCATGGGTGCCGCAGGTAATCTGAGGCCGCACCAGCGCGTCCTGCGTGTGGAAAACTCCTGCGTAAACCTTCTCCAGGGTATCCCTTCCCAGATCGTTATAGCCATAGCCCGTGGTGCCCAAAAGACAGGCCTCGCTGACCTGATTTTCCTGCATGGCCCTAAGCACCTTCAGCTGATTATATTCTGCAGTGCGGTCTATCTGTGCAAAACGGTCCAAAAGTCCTTCGAGTACGGCATTCCCATAGGCAAGCACCTCTTTTCCGATGCCCATGGCCCCGTACAGCTTATCCGTATCGCTCATGGCTTCTCCTCATTTTCGTAAATATTTTTTTCTGCCAGCTTTTCAAGCATAAATTCCAGTATTTTTTCATCATCATACAAAAAGTGGTCCTTGTCAACCCATATCACATCCTTCTCTCTCCGGAACCATGTGAGCTGCCTTTTTGCAAAATGCCTGGTGTCACGCTTTAAAAGCCGTACAGCCTCCTCTAAGGATATCTCCCCATCCAGATAAGAGAGAATTTCCTTATAGCCAAGCCCCTGCATGGACACCATTCCCTGATGGCAGCCCATTTGCTTAAGCTTTTTTACTTCCTCAACAAGCCCATCCTGAAGCATCTCATCCACCCGTTGTTCAATGCGCCCGTACAGGCGCTCCCGCTTATCGCTTAACACAAAATAGCAGGCGCGGTACGCGTCCTCCTTAAGTCTCTCCTTCTGATTGTGGTCAGAAATGCGCTGCCCGGTGAGCTGGTAGAATTCCAGGGCCCGTATCATACGCTTTTTGTTGTTGGCATGTATGGCCCGGGCCGAGGGCGCATCCACGCTTTCCAGCAGTTCATGGAGGTACGCCGTTCCCTTTTCCTCTGCCAGCGCCTCCAGCTCTTCCCGGATGCGGGTATTTTCCTCATTCTCTGTAAAATCAATATCTCTAAGCAGCGCCTGAATATAAAAGCCCGTTCCTCCGGTCACAATGGGGATATGTCCTCTTTCATAAATTCCCTTAAGACATGCTTCACATTTCTGTTTAAAGATCACCACGTTAAATTCTTCCCAGGGCTCCAAAATATCAATCATGTGATGGGGAACCCCCTCCATCTGATCCGGCATGATCTTGGCGGAGCCAATATCCATATGCCTGTATACCTGCATGGAATCTGCGGAAATGATTTCCCCCTTCACCCTTTTTGCAAGCTTCAAAGAAAGAGTGGTCTTTCCCACCGCCGTAGGCCCCGCAAGCACGATCATGTGCGGTTTTGTCATGACTTTTCTGCCTCCTATACAATTCGCTTGAATTTTCTTTCCATCTCCGTTTTACTGATCGAAATTATGGTAGGCCGTCCGTGGGGACAGTGATAAGGATTTTCCAAGGTGAGCAGCTCATCGATCAGCGCCTGCGCCTCTCTTTGACTTAAGGGGCTGTTTCCCTTCACCGCCGCCTTACAGGACATGGAGGCGATTTTTTCTTCCACAGCCTTCAGGCTTCCTTTGTTTCCCAAGGCAGCCAGCTGATCCATCACCTCTAAAAACAGCTCCTTCTCGCCGCAGCCGTACAAATCTGTGGGAACGCTTCTTACGGCATACTCACTGCCGCCAAAGGGCGCGATCTCAAAGCCAAGCTCTGTAAAAGCATCGCCGTACTCCCGAAGCGTGACCTCCTCCTGGCCGGTAAGGCTGACAATCACAGGGGGCATCAGGTTTTGGGATACCACACTTTTTTCCCGGTACTGCCGCATCAGCCGCTCATATTTTACCTTCTCATGGGCCGCATGCTGGTCGATGATCAAAAGCTTATCCTCAAACTGAATCATCCAATAGGTGTCAAACACCTGGCCAATCAGCTGGTACCTGGCCCTATTATCCACCGAAAGCAGCTTTTCCTCAAACAAATCAAGCTGCTTTGCCTCTGTGACCGCTGCCTCTGGGGCTGTGACCGCCGTCTCTGCCGCCTTCTCTTCAGTCTCGTCCGGAAGGCTCTCCGGCTTTCGATCCTGATATCTGGCCTCCTCCATCACTCGATAGCTTTCCATGCGTCTCTTCTCAAAGGGCTCCGGCACTCCTTTTCTTCGCATTTCCTCCTGCAGCTGTCTGCGCTGCTCTTTTTCTTCCTTTCGGGCCTCGTTTTCATTTCCCAGCACAGCCTCCGGTATCATCTCCCGCTGCCTCAGGGTGCCTTGGACGGCCTCGGAAAGAATACTGCAGAATTCTGCGGCGCTGTCAAAACGCACGTCCATCTTAGTGGGATGTACGTTTACATCCACACGGCCTGGCTCCATCTGAATATGCAGCACGCAGAAGGGAAATTTATGCTGCATCAGATATTCCCTATAGCCTTCCTCCACAGCTCCCGCTATCACTGCGCTTTTTAAGAATCTCCCATTGATAAAATAGATTTCAAAGTTCCGGTTGGAGCGCACTAAAACAGGCTCCCCCAGATAACCCTGAATGCGTATGTTCTCCCGCTCCCACTGTATGGGCACAAGTGATGCCGCAGTCTCTCTACCGTAAAGGCGATAGATCACCTCTCTTAAATCTCCGTTTCCCGAGGTGTGGAATCTGGTCTGGTTCCCCAGCACAAACTTAAAGGAAATGTCCGGCCTGGACAAAGCAAGGTGCTCCATAAGGTCTGAAATATATCCCCCCTCGGTAACGGGCGTTTTCAAAAATTTCCGCCGCACCGGCGTGTTGAAAAAGAGGTTCCGCACCAGGACGGTGGTTCCTTCCGGTGCGCCCACCTCCCCAAATTCTATTTCCCTTGCGCCCTCTAGCACAATCCTTCCTCCAGTCAGGCTTCCTGCTGTTTTAGAAATCACCTCCACCTTGGACACCGCCGCGATGCTGGAGAGAGCCTCTCCGCGAAACCCCAGGCTTAAAATGTGCGTCAGATCCTCCGCATTTTCGATCTTGCTGGTGGCATGGCGCAGAAAGGCAGTCCGCAGCTGTGCGGCCTCCATGCCGTCTCCGTTGTCAGTGACCCGGATAAATGCAATGCCCCCCTCCTTTGCCTCCACGGTGATGGCTGTTGCATTGGCGTCGATGGCGTTTTCCACAAGCTCCTTTACCACGCTTGCAGGCCGCTCCACCACCTCTCCGGCCGCAATTTTGTCAATGGTCTCCGAATCCAGTACATGTATCTGTGCCATAATTTCCTCATTTCTGTGCCTTCTCTGGCACTTTCCCCGGACTATTTCTGTTCTCTGCCGCCCCAGCGGTTTTTCAGCTTATTCTGCAGCCTGTAGAGCGTATTTAAAGCGTCTAAGGGCGTCAGGGTGGTAACCTCGATATCCATCAGCTCCTTTAGCACATCCTCATCTGTAACCGTGTCAAACAAGGACATCTGAGCCAGATCAACCTCATCGTATTTGGGCTGCTTTTTGGCCTTTGCGTCCGCCCTTGTGTCTACGGCGATATTCTGAACCTTTGCGGTAATGTCGTTATCGCTTAACTGCTCCACGATCTCCTTTGCCCTGTCAATGACCATGTCCGGCACTCCCGCCAGCTTTGCCACCTGAATGCCATAGCTTTTATCTGCGCCCCCCTTCACAATCTTTCGAAGGAACACAATCTCATCCCCCCGTTCCTTCACCGCAATGCAGTAATTGTTCACATTGCTCATTTTCCCCTCCAGCTCCGTCAGCTCATGATAATGGGTGGCAAACAAGGTCTTTGCTCCCAAAAGCTTTCTGTTGCTGATATGCTCTATCACAGCCCAGGCAATGCTCAGCCCGTCGAAGGTGGAGGTGCCCCTGCCGATCTCATCCAGAATCAAAAGGCTGTGGGAGGTGGCGTTTCTCAAAATATTTGCCACCTCGTTCATCTCCACCATAAAGGTGGACTGACCGCTGGCCAGGTCATCGGAGGCACCCACCCGGGTAAAAATCCGGTCCACTATGCCGATATTGGCCGACTTTGCCGGCACAAAGCATCCGATCTGCGCCATAAGCACAATCAACGCCGTCTGCCGCATATAGGTGGATTTTCCCGCCATATTGGGGCCTGTAATGATGCTGATGCAGTGGGAGCCATTGTCCAGATAGGTGTCGTTTGCGATAAACATATCATGGGTGATCATCTGTTCCACCACCGGATGCCTGCCGTCCTTTATGTCTATCACGCCCTTTTCGTTCAGCTTCGGGCGCACATAGCGATTGCGCTCCGCCACCAGGGAAAGAGAGGTAAACACATCCAAAAGAGCCACAGCCTTTGCCGTTTTCTGGATGCGGTCTATCTCCATGGCGATGGAATCCCTGATTTTGCAGAACAGATCATATTCCAGGGTCTGCAGCTTGTCCTCCGCATTTAAAATGGTATCCTCCAGCTCCTTTAACCTGGGCGTTGTATAACGCTCTGCATTGGCAAGGGTCTGTTTGCGCACATAGTCAGAGGGCACCAGCTCTTTATAGGAATTGGTAACCTCAAAATAGTAGCCGAACACCTTGTTATATTTGATCTTTAAATTCTTAATGCCGGTCCGCTCCCTGTCCTCCTCCTCCAAAAGGGCAAGCCATTTCTTTCCGTCATGCTTGGCGCTCCTTAGCATATCAATGGTCTCGTCAAAGCCATCCTTTAAGATGCCGCCCTCCCTGATGGTGATGGGGGGCTCCTCCTCAATAGCATTTAAGATCAGCTGATAAATATCCTCAAGGCCTTCCAAATCATTATAAATGCCCCTTAAGGCTTCCTTTTCAAAGCCCTTTAAAACCGTTTTGATATGAGGAAGCATCTCAAGGGAATTGCGAAAGGCAATCAAATCCCTTGGGTTTGCCGTCTTATAGATCACCTTGCTCAAAAGCCGCTCCAGATCATAGATGGGGCTTAAATATTCTCTCAGCTCGTCCCGGGATACACTGTCTTTATTCAATTCCTCAATGGCGTCCAGGCGCATCTCCATCTCTTCTTTGTCGATGAGAGGCTGCTCCAGCATGCTTCTGAGCTTTCTGCCGCCCATGGCAGTTTTCGTCTTATCCAAAATCCACAAAAGAGACCCTCTTTTTTGTTTCTCCCTGAGGGTTTCCGTAAGCTCAAGATTTCGCCTGGTGGAGCTGTCAAGGAGCATAAATTTATTGGTGAGATAGGGATAAATATGGGTAAAATGCTCCAGGGTGGTTTTCTGGGTCTCATAAAGATACTGCAAAAGAGCGCCCGCCGCAATCACCCCAACCGGAAACTCCTCCACGCCAAGCCCCATCAGTGTGTTCACCTTAAAGTGCTTCAACAGGGCTTTTTTACAGCTCTCATCGTCAAACAGATGGGCCTCCAGCACATTCACGGAAATATGGTATCTTCCCTTCAAATCGTCAATATCCATGCCGCTGACCAAAAAAGCGTCATTACAGATAATTTCCGAGGGCTGATACTTCATCATTTCATCCTGAAGCTTCCTTAGGTCCTCCACTTCCGTCAGATAATAATCCCCTGTGGTCACATCCGCCACAGAAATGCCTATCTTCGTGGGCGTGTAGGTTACACACATCAAATAATTGTTTTTGGATTCCTCAAGGGCCTGCATATTCAAATTGGTTCCGGGAGTGACAATCCTGACCACATCTCTTTTCACAAGCCCCTTGGCCAGCTTGGGGTCCTCCATCTGCTCACAGATGGCCACCTTGTAGCCCTTATTGACCAATTTAGTCAAATATCCTTCCACCGCATGATAAGGCACCCCGCACATGGGAGCCCGCTCCTTAAGTCCGCAGTTTTTTCCTGTCAGCGTGATTTCCAGTTCCTTGGACGCGGTGAGCGCATCCTCGAAAAACATTTCATAAAAATCACCCAGACGGTAAAAAAGGATACAGTCCGGGTACTGCTTCTTCGTCTCCAGGTACTGCTGCATCATGGGTGTCAATTCTGATTCCTGCAAAATGGTTTACTCCTGTTCTTTTGCCTTACTTCTTCCGTAAAGAAGCGGATGCACAAAGGTTTGCGCATCCGCTATTATCTTACCACAAAATATTGTAATTGTAAATCTTGGTACTTTATTCTTCCACCATGTGTCCCGTATAGTAAAAGCCATGGCAGACATCCAGGGAAACCCTTACAAGCCTCCCAATCAGGGAGATATCCTCCGGGAAATGCACCAGCATATTGTTGGAAAGCCTTCCCGTCAAAAGCCTGGGATCATTTTCATTTCTCTCCTCCACAAGGACCTCCATGATCTGTCCCTGAAAACGGCCCGCCTGTTCCTTTGCAGTATCCTGTACTGCTTTGAGCACCCTGTCGAAGGCTTCCTTCACCTGGCTTTCAGGCACCTGGTTTTCCATGGACGCCGCCGGGGTTCCCGTCCGCTTGGAATAGATAAAGGTAAAGGCGTTATCGAATTTCACCTTTCTTATCACATCTATGGTTTCCTCCACATCCTCAAAGGTCTCCCCGGGGAAGCCCACGATAATATCCGTGGTGATGGAGATATCCGGTATCTCTCTTTTGATGCGAAGGGCCAGTTCAAGGTACTGCTCCTTGGTATAACGGCGGTTCATGGCCTTCAAAATCCTGGTGGAGCCGGACTGCAGGGGCAGATGCAGATGACGGCAGATTTTTTTTGATTCCTTCATCACCTGGATCAGCTCCGGGGATAAATCCTTTGGGTGTGAGGTCATAAAGCGGATCCGCTGTAACCCTTCTATTTTCTCCACCTGGGTAAGCAGCTGGGCAAAGGTGACGGGGTTCTCAAGATTTTTCCCGTAGGAATTTACATTCTGTCCAAGCAGCATAACTTCCGTCACCCCGTCCGATACAAGTCCTTCAATTTCCCGGATGATATCCTCAGGGTTTCTGCTTCTCTCCCGCCCCCTCACATAGGGAACGATGCAGTAGCTGCAGAAATTATTGCAGCCGAACATAATATTGATTCCCGATTTAAAGGGGTATTTCCTTTCCACGGGCAGGTCCTCCACGATCCGGTCCGTGTCCTTCCAGATGTCTATGATCATGCCCTCTCTCTCAAAGGACGCTGTAAGCAGCTCCGCAAATTTGTAAATATTGTGGGTGCCGAAAATCAAATCCACAAAGCCATAGCTTTTCTTCAGCTTTTCAATCACAGAAGGCTCCTGCATCATGCAGCCGCACAGGGCAATTTTCATGCCGGGATTTTTCTTCTTATAGCCGTTTAACACCCCAAGCCTGCCGTACACCCTCTGATTGGCATTATCCCGCACCGTACAGGTGTTAAAAATTACGAAATCTGCATTTTCCTCCTGGGTCATTTCGTAGCCCGCCGCCTTCAGGATGCCTGCCAGCTTTTCCGAATCCCTGGCGTTCATCTGACAGCCGAAGGTGGTGACGCAGCACAGGGGCTTTCTTCCAAGCCGCTCCTCCAGCGCCTTTACATGCTCTCTGGCCCTTGCCATAAAATAATACTGTCTTTCCGGCTCTGTCACCGGTGCCTGGGCGGTGGTATCTATCTTTTCCAAATTTGTATTCATCCTTCATACCCCGCATATTTTTCCGCAATCCGGATCAAAAGCTTTGTCACCGCCTCCATGGACTGGACGCAGGCATATTCATATTTCCCGTGGAAATTTTCCCCGCCCGTGCACAGATTGGGACAGGGAAGCCCCATAAAGGAAAGCCTTGCGCCGTCCGTGCCTCCTCTGATAGGAGAAATCTTAGGCTCTATGCCAAGCTCCTCCATGGCAGACGCTGCGTTTTCCACCAGGTGCATATGATCCTTCAACACCTCACTCATGTTGTAGTAGGAGTCCCTCATGTCCACCTTCACGGTGCCTTGTCCATATTTTTGATTTAAAAAATCCCTACAGCGAAGAAAGGTTTCCTTCTTCTGCTCAAACAGCGCCCTGTCGTGGTCGCGGATAATATAATCCGCCGTGACCTCCTCCACATTTCCGGAAATGCTGTCCAGATGGAAAAAGCCTTCATACTTTTCCGTGTACATAGGGTTTTCAAAAACCGGCAGAAGACTCTGGAATTCCTGTGCAATCAAAATGGCGTTTTTCATCTTTCCCTTGGCGGAGCCGGGATGGACGCTTCTCCCATACACATGCAGAACCGCTCCTGCAGCGTTAAAGCTTTCATATTCCAGCTCCCCCAGGGCGCCGCCGTCCACCGTATAGGCAAAATCAGCTCCAAAGAGCTTCACATCAAAGTATTCCGCTCCGTCTCCCACCTCTTCGTCCGGGGTAAAGGCAATCCGGATTTTTCCATGCCTGCACTGGGGATTATGCAGCAGATAATCCGCCATGGCCATGATCTCCGCAACCCCCGCCTTGTCATCCGCTCCAAGCAAAGTGGTTCCGTCCGTCACAATCAAATCCTGCCCCTGATAGCCTGACAGCTCAGGAAAATCAGCCGCTCTCATCACGATGCCTTCCTTCTCGTTTAACACAATATCGCCGCCGTCATAGCGCTCCACGATTCTGGGTGAGACCCCGGCCCCCGTCACCGCAGGAGAAGTGTCCATATGAGCGATAAAGCCCAGTACCGGCCCCTTCTCGCAGCCACATGAGGCAGGAATTGTGGCGTACACATAGCAGTGCTTTCTGTCGTAGGTGATATCGCAGGCTCCCATAGCCTTAAGCTCCTCCACAAGCAGCCCTGCCAGATCATGCTGCTTCATCGTGCTGGGGATTGTATCCGAATTTTCCTGGGACTGGGTATCCACCGTCACATACCGCAAAAAATTTTCAATGGTTTTTGTCATAATCATCCTCACATTTCAATCTACAATTTCATGCAGACTTTATCATAACACGAGTTTTACAATATCTCAACTCTTTTAAGCCCGGCAGGCATGGAAGCTTGGGGCTTCGATCTCCCCGAAGGCTCTCAGGGTCTGCCGCCCGAGTTTGCCACTTGATGAATAATAGTAAATAAAATATTTTCTTATTTTGCAAGGTTTCCCTTGCTTTTTTT
>NZ_CALWMU010000041.1:0-27578 GCF_944382095.1 Candidatus Acetatifactor stercoripullorum | reverse complement strand
CGGGGATGATATGTACATTAACACTGCAGAAATGATCTCCGGCGTGCCCTCCTCCTGGCCTGGCTATGATCTCACCATAGGCTCCGCCGGGGAAAAGGTGCTGCAGCTGCAAAACCAGCTTAACCGCATTGCACGCAACTATCCCGCCATCCCTGCCATTGCGGCGGACGGCATCTACGGTCCCGCCACTGCTGAGGCTGTGCGCACCTTCCAGGGAATTTTTAACCTCCCCCAGACCGGCGTCACCGATTACGCCACCTGGTTTGAGATATCCGATATCTATGTGGGAGTCACCCGCATCGCAGAGCCGGATTAAGAAGCGGCATGGCAAAGGAGCCGGCACACGAATCGTTCGCGTGCCAGCTCCCTACACTGAAAATTTCTTTATCTGCAATTTTCCTGGGCTTTTAACAGCTTAAGCCGTCTCTGGAACATTTCTCTTTCCGCCGCATCGTCAAACCAGGTCATATCCACTTCTTTCATCTGGTTTAACCCTACTGCTTTAACGGCCTCCACTGCCGCCTCCTTTTGCGTCATCTTCGATACAGTGGTCAGACAATTAGAACCTTCCAGACTGTCATACGCCTGAAACGCCTTGTTAAAGTCCATTAAATCGTAAAGACGAAGGGGACGATTGGTTCTATTATCCACGAGCAGCCCCCAATTTCCCCAATGCCTGTCTGTATTGCCTATTAAATAATCTATAATATTCATCATATAGTAGGAATACCCGTCCAGCTGTAAAATGTATTCTAAGGCGCTCATTTCATGGTTGGCTGCATAAACCTCAAAGTATTCCATAGGCACAATGCTTTGCTGCAGGGACGTGATGATTTTGCTGACAGACACCTTCTGCCCATCATAAAAAAGCGCTTCATACTCCACTTGATTTACCCGAAAGCATCTTGCTATCCTGCTTGCCAAAAGCTCGTGCTCCACAGGTTCTAATCCCCCGTTTTTCAGCAGCCAGAAGCCGTCCGGCTTTCTAACCCATGCTTTGGGATAGCAGCCCTGAGTCCCCAAATCATCCGCTATCAGATGCCTGTTTTGTATGGTCATCTGCCTGCCTCTGAGGGAAACGTCCACAAAAGCCGATTCCAAATGGTTTTCATATAAATTAATTTCGGCAAAGCTCTGCCTCTCATCCTTTTCCTTTGTCCAAAAAATATCCATGAGGGATAAACAATGATAAGACAGGGCGATCTGGGCCCGTTCTCTGTCCGTAGCAGCTTGTGTGGCGCCAATACTATTTAAGATTTCCTTGGCATATTCTCTGTCCAGTGTCAGAACGCGGGAAGCGCACCAATGATAAAAGTTGTCCAGATTTTGTATCCTTCCGTCTATATCCTCCTCGGCGGCCTGCTCCAAATATAAATTGTATGGCAGCAGCTCCTCCATATAAATATGGCACATGCCATTTCTGCGGACAGCAGCGACCTTCCTGCTTCCGTGCATAATTTCATATTCCTGCCACTTTGGATGAAACGGCTCCATGCTTCTCTCACCTTCCTCCTACATTCCTGCCGCAAAAATCTTGTATTATTATAGCATGCAGCCTCCTGAAAGTCATCATTCTCTTTTGCTTTCTTTGATGCGATGAAATTTGTAATTAAAATTCCAAACTATCTACGTTCAACAGGAAATACTTCATACCCATAATTACAAAGCCTTCATCATTTCTCCAGGGCTTTTTCGTTCCATTTACGATAACGATCTTCTTAAATGAATCCGGAATATTTCGGAGTGAATTAAATACATCCACAATACCGACATCCACATTGTAACCGCGCACAAGCAGCTCATTATAAACAATGTTCTCCATAATATGAGCAGGCTCCTGCTGTCTGAAATTCAGCCTGGCATTTCTAAGCCCTACATCCGAAAAATAATATTTCAGATTTGCTCCCACATATTTTCTCCCCTTAATATCATATCTGCCTGCTTTAGAAATCAAAAATGCCTCTGCCAGATAATCAATATGGTTCGATATGGTCTTATTGCTGTAATTGATACCTCGTTCACTTTTGAAAGTATTTGATATCTTAGTTGGATTGGTCAGAGCACCTATGGCAGAGGCAAGAATATCAACCAATGTTTCAATTTCATCAACATTCTGAATTTTATTACGCTCTACCACATCCTTGATATAAACATTGGTAAAAATATTTTTTAGATACTCAGCCTTTTGGCGTTCCACGGAAAATTGTGCTACCTGCGGCAATCCACCATATATCATATACTCCTCCCAGGCATCATCATAATCTCCATCGAAAGCCGCATAAAACTCTGCAAAGGACAACGGATAAATTCTTATCTCATCTCCTCTGCCTCTAAATTCAGTTACAATATCACTCCTTATTTCTGTGCAGTGCACGAATTTTGGTAACGCTATTTTGCCGCTAAATTATTTTTACTTCAATAGACATTACTATTTTTTGACCGGTATGCTCTGCAAGCAGTGATTCTGAAGCTGCCCAGCCGTTCCGCCCATTATTGACAGTCCACGGGTATCTGCTGCCGCTTGCTGTTGTCCATGAATAATAGCTTTTATTGTTCAGAACCAGAGAATTGTTTACAGCACGAATGCCGGACAAAACGCCTGTGTTAATTTTCGGCACCGCATAATTGGGTACTACCTGTCTGCTCCCATTATAGTCAAAGGAAATAACACCATACTCCTTAAAATCGGGATTATACCCACAGGAAACATTCTCCCCAAAATTGATTTCATCCAGAATAGCTCTTGAATTATGATAGTTTGCAAAATAAAACGTCAACTCACCTGCAGAGACGTTTGCGCTTTTATCTATCAGGGCAGCAATGGATTCTCTCGAAAAGCTCCGGGCCGTTTCAGAAATGCTTAAACTATCCTGTTTTTATTATTTCCTGCTCCAAGCAATATCTGTATTGCTTTTTGGTGCCTTGCCGCCTCTGCCTGCTTTGAATAGGTCAATAGCTGGCTTGCTGCGTTTACATCTGTTACTGATATCATGATTACCCTCCAAACTTTTCACATTTTCTGCCAGTCACTTAATTATCTGACTTCTATTTATGCCCAAACATCAAATACCGGACGGCTGCTTTCTGTTGAGTGATATACGCTTTCTTTTGTTGAAGTATTTTGGAACACTCGACAAACTATTCTCAACCCCATCCATTTTCATCATCTCACCACCTCATTTTGATGATTGTGAAAAGTTATGGCATAATGGCAGCCTCCCTTTTTTAAAGCTTAATATCCACATGATCATGGACTGCCGGATTTTCCTCTGCTTCTCCCGATGGGCTTTTTGCATTCTCCTTCTTATCCGCCTCCCCATCCTCTTTGGCAGCTTCTTCCAGATTCTTGCTGATCTCAGACAGTGCGCTCATCTGGGACGTTGTAACATTGCCTGCTTTCTCCTCTATCTCTGCAAGCTCCGCCTCCTTGGCCTCTGTGTTCCCGCCTGCGCCTGCATCCCGTTTAATTTCAGCCTTTAATACTCCCGCTCTGCCTTCAAGGCTGCTTTTCACCCGTGACTGCACCTGCACCTGTCCCATAGCAGCATCTGCAGAAATAATTGCCTGCATACTTGCGTCGGATATTCCCTGGGCATCCGCAGATTTTTTCTGTGTCTGACTTCCCCCGCCAAGCAGATCTTCTGCAGAGGAGTCCTTCGTCTGCAGTTTTTTCCTTTGTTCTATCTGGTGCTGCCTCAGCTGCCGGTTCAGGTCTGCAATCTCCTGCTGAATTTCCTGCCTTTTCTGCCTTTTTTCTTCCATCGTCAGATTTTCGTTGGAAGAAAGCTCCTGTAAGGCCTTCTGTGCGTCTGCGATCTGATTCTGGATATTTTTGCTGTAAGAATCCGCTCCCTGCCCGATTCCATACGTTGTCTGCAGATTTGCATTCACTGTGCCTGCCGCATTAATTTTCATGTTCCATCCTCCTTGAGATATAAATTGGAAATCCATTTCTTACTTATTTTTCGGCATCCTTCCATTTAAAATAAAGTGAGCTGTCCATACTCCCTTTCCCGGTAGTACAAAAATACTACCCTCCTGCACTTCGGTGGCATGGAATGTGGGTCAGTCCCATGCTAAAATGAAATCAGAACAAAAAATAAAATCTTGGAAAGAGAGGGACTCTTTATGAAGCTTTTAACCATTGCGGGATATCTTATCCTTCTATTCTTTGCCGCGCTGTACACAGACCTCCCAAACGTAAACCCTTCCGGTACTCTGCCGCGCTATATCGAAGGCCCGGCGCCTCTTTTTATGCTCATGCTGCTCCTGGTATCCCTTCTGGGGACAGAAACTGCAGGTGATTTTCTAAAGGGTCTTGCGATGGGTTTCGGCTTTCGCAAGCCTCACTCAAAATCCGAGCTGCAAAAAAGCCTGGACGCCATGCGCCACGGCGTCCAGACCACACTGTTGTCCGGCGGCATACTGTTTTTGATAGGCGTCATTTCCATGCTGTACCGTCTAGACCTGCCCTCCACCATCGGCCCCGTCCTTGCCCTGGGATGCTTAAGCCTTTTGTACGCTTTGATCTTCGCCCTTCTCTTAAGTCCTCTCCAGATGCGGCTGCGTCAGTCCCTTACCGCTCTGGAGACGGTCAGTGATGAAAAGGAGCAGCCGGACCGCGGACCAGAGGACCAGAAAATCTATTTCCTGCTTCGTTCCAAGGGCCTCACCGACAGGGAAGCCGAGGTTGCCCGCCTGATCGGCCAGGGAGGCACCAACAAAGAGCTGGCTGAGGAGCTGTGCATCTCGGAATTCACCGTAAAAAAGCATGTGACCCATATTTTGGAAAAGCTGCAGCTTGACAACCGGGAGGCCATTGCAAGCTTCATCGAGGAAGCTTCCTCCAGCCAGGAAAAGCCAAATCCCTCTTAACTGTCCGGATAAAAATCCTTGTATTTTCCGGGGGAAATCCCGTAGGCGTTTTTAAAATTGCGTAAGAAGGAGGAATAATCGGAAAAGCCGGCCGCCTGATAAGCCTGGGAGATATTCATTCCCTCCGAAATCGCCCTGCAGGCCTTGATCAGACGTTTATCCGTGACAAAGGCATGGACGGTCACTCCCGTCAGCTCCTTAAATTTGCGCAGAAAATGATATTTGCTCATGTGCACCTGCTCCGCCAGCTCCTCCACCGTGATTTTCCCCCCGATATGTTCTTCTACATAGCTGCCCACCTGTTTTGCCAGGGGATGCTGTACCAGATTTTCCTGTTTGAACAAATACTCTCTTTTCCTGCACAATAAATTCAAATAGGTAAAAAACAAAATCAGGCAGCCCCTGTCCAGCAGCGCTTTTTCCCCCGGCAGGCGGGATTCCGGTATCTGTGTCATAGACAGCTTCAGCAGATAACCCCGCAGCAGCTCTTCATAATATACCGGGAAATGGTAGGCACAGGAATCCCTTCTCTCAAAGCAGGCAGCAAGCTCCATGTCCCCCTCTCCAAGCTTTTCCAGCATCTGTCTTGTAATCCACAAAATAATCCGTTTAGAGCTGTCATGCTTTTTTTCCATATAATGATATTTGTGCATCACATTCTGGTCGATCAAAAGGAAATCTCCCTTGTGCAGATGATAGGTCTGATTTTCCACCATAGCGGAGTACTCTCCCTCCAGTACATATAAAATCTCATAAAAATTGTGATAGTGAAAGGCAATGGCCCCAAGAGGCGCTCCCTGCTTTTCGTAAACCTCGTAATTCTCATTGATCATATACTGGCGCTCGTCGGACGCCTCCAGCCGCCTGATGCGGTTTTCCAGCTTTTCTCCCTGATGAATGTCATATTCCACGGCTTTTCTCTCCTTCTCTTCATTCCCACATTTCCTGTTTTTACTATATAGCAATTTTTGCACTATTTCAAGCAATATATATTCTTTTCAGGCATTTTTACTTTGTTATACTTACTATTAAGAAATGTGTTTCCTGCAACACAAAACAAAGTAAAAAGGAGGATTTTACAATGCAGATGACATTTCGCTGGTACGGCAGCAAGTACGACACGGTTACCCTAAAACAAATCCGGCAGATTCCCGGGGTTACAGGAGTAATTTCCACCCTCTACGGCACGGCCCCCGGAGAGGTCTGGGAAACCGAGGACATTCTTGCCTTAAAGAAGGAGATTGAGGACGCTGGACTTACCCTTGCGGGCATCGAAAGCGTCAACGTTCACGACGCCATCAAGGCCGGCACCCGTGACAGAGACAAATATATTGAAAACTACATCACCACGCTGGAGCGCCTGGGACAGGCGGACATCCATCTGGTGTGCTACAACTTCATGCCTGTATTTGACTGGACCAGAACGGAGTTAGCAAGAGTCCGCCCTGACGGCTCCACAGTATTAGCTTATACCCAGGAGGCAGTGGACGCGTTAAAGCCTGAGGAAATGTTTCACTCCATAAATAAGGACGCCGGCGGAACCGTTCTGCCCGGCTGGGAGCCTGAGCGCATGGCACACATAAAGGAATTATTTACTCTCTACCAGGATGTGGACAGCGAGAAGCTCTTTGCCAATCTGAAATATTTTCTGGAAAAGATCATGCCCGTATGCGACAAATATGATATCAACATGGCAATTCATCCGGACGATCCTGCCTGGAGCGTATTCGGACTTCCCAGAATCATCATCAACAAGGAAAATATTCTGCGCATGATGAAAATGGTGGACAATCCTCATAACGGCGTCACCTTCTGCTCCGGCTCCTACGGCACCAACCTGGAAAATGATCTGCCCGACATGATCCGCTCATTAAAGGGCAGGCTGCACTTTGCCCATGTGCGGAATTTAAAATTTAACTCCCCTACGGACTTTGAAGAATCTGCTCATCTGTCAAGGGACGGCTCCTTCGATATGTATGAGATCATGCTGGCTCTCTATGACATTGGCTTTGACGGGCCCATTCGTCCCGATCACGGCCGGATGATCTGGGACGAGCAGGCAATGCCCGGCTACGGCCTGTACGACAGAGCCCTGGGTGCAGCCTATTTAAACGGCCTCTGGGAGGCCATCGAAAAGCAGCATAAAAAGGCCTGAGAGAGAGATAATAAGCTTTATCAGAAAGTGAGGATGTCATATGAAACTTACGCTTGAAGGAATAAAAAAGGATCGGGATGCTTTTCTGGCAGCAGGCTACAGACTTCCTGCCTTTGATTACAGTCAGGTGGCAGAAAATACAAAAAAGCGGCCTGTCTGGATTCACTTCGGAGCCGGCAACATTTTTAAAGCCTTTCAGGCCAATGTGCTGCAGACTCTTTTAAATGAAGGCGTCATGGACACAGGTCTCATTGCCGCAGAGGGCTACGATTATGAAATCATTGAAAAAAGCTCCCGCCCCCACGATAATCTGAGCATTCTTGCCACGCTGAAGGCAGACAACACAGTGGAAAAAACAGTGGTGGGAAGCATCATGCGCTCCTATGTGTTAGACAGTAAAAATCAGGCTGAATTTTCAGCGCTGAAACGGATTTTTTCCTCTCCCTCCCTACAGATGGCCAGCTTTACCATCACAGAAAAGGGCTACTCGCTCACAGACGCAAAAGGCCGGCTTCTAAGCGCCGTCTCAGAGGATTTCGCCTCCGGGCCCCAGACGCCTGACAGCTATCTGGGGAAGGTTGTCTCGCTGCTCTATGCCAGATATTTGAACGGAAAGCTCCCCATTGCAATGGTCAGCATGGACAACTGCTCCCACAACGGGGACAAGCTCTATGCCGCCGTGACGGCCTATGCAGATGCCTGGTGTGACAAAGGGCTTGCTGAGGCAGGCTTTAGCGCCTATGTGCGAAATCCCTTGTCTGTGTCCTTCCCCTGGACCATGATCGACAAAATCACCCCAAGACCGGACGCCAGGGTGGAGGCGCTTCTTAAGGAAGACGGGCTGGAAGAGCTTGATCCTGTGGTCACCTCCAAAAACACCTACATTGCCCCCTTTGTAAACGCAGAAGAGTGCGAATATCTGGTGATCGAGGACAGCTTTCCAAATGGCAGGCCTCCTCTTGACAAGGGAGGAATCATTTTTACGGACAGGGAAACTGTTGACAAGGTGGAAAAAATGAAGGTCTGCACCTGCTTAAATCCCCTTCACACCACCCTTGCCATCTTTGGCTGTCTTTTGGGCTATACCCTGATTTCCCAGGAGATGAAAAATCCCCTGTTAAAGAAACTGGTGGAGCAAATTGGCTACAAGGAGGGGCTTCCCGTGGTGGTAGACCCGGGCATCATCGAGCCAAAGGCCTTTATCGATGAGGTGGTGAATGTGCGCATCCCCAATCCCTTTCTCCCTGATACTCCGCAGCGCATAGCCACAGACACCTCTCAGAAGCTGGCTATCCGTTTTGGCGAGACCATAAAAGCCTACGAAAAAAATCCCTCCCTGGATACAGCGGATTTAAAGTATATTCCTCTGGTGTTTGCCGGATGGCTCAGATATCTTATGGGCGTGGATGACCAGGGCAGCCCCTTTGCACTCAGCCCTGATCCGCTTTTGGAGAGCGTCACCCCTTACGTGTCAGGCTTTTCCCTGGGGCAGGCACAGCCGGATTTATCCGCGTTGGACGGACTGCTTGCCAACGAAAAGATATTCGGCGTGGACCTGACTGCAAACGGTATGGACGGGCTGGTAAAAAAATACTTTTCCGAAATGCTCAAGGGCCCTGGCGCTGTAAACAATGTGCTGGAAAAATATGTGCAATAGTTTCTTAAGAACCTGCATAATACCCTTGACAAGCCCTCCAAAATGAATTACATTGGGCTTCATCGGGCCTTCCTTTTTTCCGTGCAGCGGATCAAGAAGGCTAGGCGTTTGCGAAACTCGCCGGCAAAGTCACGAAACTGGTCATAATAACCAAAAACGGGTTCCGAAGCAGTGGCTAGTCACCCTTATTTTGGTTATTACGCCCAGTTTCTGATATCAGAGAGCGAGTTTCTCAATTACCTAAGCCAAGAAGACCAGGAAAGGAGAAAAAATGCAGACATCAACCGAATTAAGAGCCTTGCTGGACAAAATTGACAGAAAGGGCTATCCTGCCTATAAAGATACAAGAGGAGCCTATCAGTTTCCGGGCTATGTGCTGTCTATCGACCATGTTCAGGGAGACCCCTTTGCCTCCCCCTCAAAGCTGAGCATTCATGTGGGTGCAAAGGCGGCGGCGTTCCCCGTAAGCCTCTATGAAAAAAAGCACCGGCGGACCGCCCTTGAGGATACGCTGATCCGCCGGTTTGGCAGCCTTGCCAGACAGTTTTCCTTTCAGGCGAAAGGAACGGGACAGAGCGGCCTGCTTGCCGTAAGCCGCTGCGGTCAGGAGGTGCTGGAACGGACAGCCTGTGTGATCAATGAAAAAAGCGGAGATATTATCCTTAGATTTGAAGTGGGCTTTCCTGCCAACGGCCGTACCATCAACGCCAGGGAGCTTCAGAAAATTCTTTTTGATTTTCTGCCAAAGTGTGTAAAGTCCTCCCTTTTTTATCAAAATCTGGACGGCAGGCAGCTGCAGGAGATCGCCGACCTGGCAGATAACCAGCAGTATATCCGTGAAATGCTCCCAAAGCTTGGCCTTTGCGCTTTTGTGGCGGATGGAAGCATCCTGCCCCGGGAGTCCGGCGTTTCCTCCCGTCCCATGAAAAACGGTATCAAATTTAAGTCCCCTGCATCTCTTGCTGTGTCCATCGACCTGCCTCACGGAGGAAGGATCACGGGAATGGGCATCAAACAGGGCATCACCCTCATTGTCGGCGGCGGCTACCATGGGAAATCAACCCTGTTAAAGGCGCTGGAAATGGGAGTCTACAATCACATTGCCGGCGATGGCCGGGAATATGTCATCACCGATGACACTGCCGTGAAAATCCGCGCCGAGGACGGAAGAAGTATCAAAAAAACAGACATTTCCATGTTTATCAACGATCTTCCAAACGGCAAGGATACGGTGGCCTTTGTGACGGAGGACGCCAGCGGAAGCACCTCCCAGGCAGCCAATGTCATGGAGGCCATTGAGGCCGGCGCCTCGCTGCTTTTGATTGACGAGGACACCAGCGCCACTAATTTTATGATCCGGGATGAGTTGATGCAGAAGGTGATTCACCGGGATATGGAGCCCATCACTCCCTTTATCGAACGGATTGAGGAGTTGTATCACAGCTATGGCATTTCCACTATCCTTGTGGTGGGAAGCTCAGGCGCTTATTTCCAGATCGCTGACACCATTCTTCAGATGGAACGATATGTGCCAAAGGAAATTACTGCCTATGCCAAGGAAGCCGCCAGGGACTTTCCACGCATTGCCCCTTCCGACGCTCTTTTGGAAAAACCAAAATTTGACAGACGTCCTCTTCCCAGCCAGGAATTCAAAAGTAATGACAGGATTAAAATCAAAACCCAGGGACTGGACGGCGTTGTGCTCAACAAAGAAACCATTGATCTGCGGTATCTGGAGCAGCTTGCGGACAGCGAGCAGGTAACCGCTCTGGGCTACTGTTTGAAATATGCACAGAAAAATATTTTGGACGGCAGGAAAAATCTCTGCCAGGTGGTGGATGCCCTGGAAGCCGTATTGGACAAAAATACCCTTGCAGCAATATGCGAAAGCCCTTCCAGCATCGCCTGCATGGCAAGGCCCAGAAGGCAGGAAATCTTCGCCTGCTTCAATCGGTACAGAAGCCTGAAGCTTTAAGCTCCCTATTCCCTGTGGGTGTGCTTCATCTGATACATATTCCGGTCAGCCTCCTCTATCAGCAGCGCAAGGCGTTCAGGCGTAAGCTTTTCTTCTGCGGTATTCTCCCACAGTGCGTGTCCGTAGGAGACATTGGCATATTCGGGGAAATATCTGAGAAGTCTTTTTGCCTCTTTTTCAAAGACTTCCACAGCTTCCGAAACCCTGGACGCCGTTTTTTCCACAATAACGACGCAGAACTCGTCTCCGCCGATCCGGAAGCATTCTCCCATTGATGAAAAAACGGCGTAGATGCCCTTTGCCATGGTCTGCAAAAGCATATCCCCTGTGTGATGTCCTAAAAGGTCATTGGTGCGCTTTAGGTTATCCACGTCAAACAGCAAAACGTCAAGCCTCCCGGGCGCCTGCCCGGCCAGATAGCTCTGGCACAGCTGAAAAGCATTTCTGTTTCCCAGCCCGGTCATATCATCCCTCATGGCCAGGCTGCGGTAAAAGCTGAAATCATCTCTCTCCTTCCAAAAAGAAGAAAACGCCAGTGAAAGCAGTCCGAAGAAATACACCGCCAGCATCCCCGCAAAGGTAAAGCTCATACGCTGCCTGCGCTTTCTGACAATACTGCTCCAGAATTCAGCTGTGGATACAATCATGGCCAGAATTATCAGAATATGTACTGCAGGCACCGTATCGTTAAGCTGCGCCAGGCCTGTCATATGCAGCACAAAGCAGACCCCGGCATTGGCGATAAAAATCCAGATCAGTATGCCCAACAGCCGGTTCTCACTTTTGACCATGGATCTGACAAAAACCAAAAAGGGCACGCACATCAGATAAAAAGCCGCATAGCTCAGAAAATAGGATATTGCATAGTTTCCGCCCCACAGCGTGGTAACCTTGGTATCCAGAAGGATCCAAAGTCCCGACAGCAGCATAAAAAAGGCAAGAGATATCTGCGGCACGGCCATGCTTCTTTTTCTATACGCCGTAATCAGAGAAAAGACCAGCAGCAGGCCCGCAAGCATGAAGCAAAACATCCCAAACAGAATCTGGGGCATATAGCTTAGAAGAATCTCATACAATGCGGCAGCCGGATGATCGAGCATTACGCTTTTCAGCTCCCATTCCCGCTCCGTTGCGTATCTTCGAAATTCCACTGTTATCTGCTTTTCTCCCTGCATATCCGCCACAGGGATAAAATGCCACATACTGCCAAGGGCATGCTCTTTTCCTCCGGCCGCCTCATAAATCAGCCGTTCTCCGGCCCAGACGCGGATAGAAGAATACCTTGTCTGGAATACAAAGCAGTATTCCTCAGGCACATCCACATTTGCAAGCTCCCGCCGCAAAACCAGACTTTCTCCCTCCCAGGCAAGCGTACAGGGCAGCTGGGGAAGCAGCCGCCACTCCCCTTCGCTTTCATAAATCCATCCATTCTCCAGCCGTTTTGCGGCGCCTGCGTCATTGCCCTGTAACCTCGTATCAAAAAGAGCTGCCGCAAAGACGGCCAGCAAAACCACAACTGCAGCCCCCGCCAAAATCATCACATTCTGCAGACGTTTCCCATATTTAAACAGATACATTTTATACCTCTCCGTTTCCGCTGTCTCATCTTTCTGATTTTAACAAAAACAGGTCTTAAAATGTAAACGCTGGAACAATCTGCACTTTTTCAGGCATATTTTACAATACATAAATTTTGGAGCCGCCTCCTTGCCTGCGCTTCCTGAGACGGCTCCAAATTGTTAAATATATTCAAACATCTGTCTTCTTTATTTTGCCAGCAGCATCATGATCTCATTGCTGCGCGCAACAAATCTCGTCATCTCCTCGGGCTTTAAGGGTGACTGCTGGAGCTTTGCCAGATCATAGAGCTGTTCGCAGATCATTTCCACATTCTCTCCATCCTGATGCTCCGTCACATATTTCACCAGCGGATGATTTGCATTTAAGATCAAGGTCTCTCCCTCTGTGCCAAAGGCCCCCATATCCATGCCGGGCATGGAATACATCTTCATCATATCCTGCATCCGTCTGCTTTCCTCCGACAAGGTGAGCAGAGAGGAAACCTTTTTGTCCTTAAGCTTCTCTACCTTAACCACCAGCTTGTCGTTTTTGAGCGCCTTCTTCATCAGCTCGCCCAGCGTCTTGGCCTGCTCCTCCAGCTCCTTTTCAGCCTTCTTGGAGGTTTTTGCCTTCATGGTGTCGCTTACATCCGCATCAATACGGCGGAATCTGATGCCCTCATTCTTGGCCTCCAGCTGAGAGATAAAGGGCTGGTCAATATTGTGGGTCAAAATCACGGCATCCATTTTTGCAGCCTTGAACATATTGATATACTGGCTCTGCTGCTGTTCATCAGTTACATAATAGATAATCTTTTCCTTGGAGGTCTCCTCTTCTTTCGCTGCTTCTTCCTGGCCTGCAGAGGTCTTTTCCTCCTCCACGATCTCGGCCTCTACCTTCTGACCGTTTTCGTCCACGGCGCTTCCCGCTTCCTTTGCGGCTTCAGCTTCCTCGCCCTGGGCGGCTTTCCCTTCGTCGTTCTCCTCGTCTAAGGGCTTGGTTTCCAGGCATTCCGGCAGTGTCAGATATTTTCCCTCAAGGTTCTTAAAGAGAATGTAATCGTTCATTCTTTCGCAGAACTTATCATCTTTCAGGCAGCCAAACTTGATAAAGGGGCTGATGTCGTCCCAGTATTTGTCATACTCCTCTTTCTCGGTCTTACACATGCCAGCCAGCTTGTCTGCCACCTTCTTGGTGATATATTCGGAAATTTTCTTCACAAAGCCGTCATTTTGCAGCGCGCTTCTGGATACGTTCAGGGGCAGGTCAGGACAGTCGATCACACCCTTTAAAAGCAGTAAGAATTCGGGAATTACTTCCTTGATGTTATCTGCAATAAACACCTGATTGTTGTACAGCTTAATGGTTCCCTCTATGGACTCATACTCCATATTGATTTTGGGGAAGTATAAAATACCCTTCAGGTTAAAAGGATAGTCCATATTCAGATGTATCCAGAAAAGAGGCTCCTTATAATCCTGGAATACCTTCCTGTAAAATTCCAGATATTCCTCTCTGGTACAGTCGTTGGGGTGCTTGGTCCACAGCGGTGTTGTCTCATTCATCAGCTCGGGACGCTTTTTAATCTTCAGCTTTCTGGGCTCGGGCTTTTCTTCCTCTGCCCCATCCTCTTTCTTGGCATCCTCTGCTTCCTGTGAATCCTTCTCCTCCTTTGCGGATTCCTTCTTTTCCGGCTCGATCACCTCAAGCACCACATCATCCGCAAGCTTCTCATCCTCCCGGATGATCTGGGTCTCCTTGGTATCCGCCTTGGACAAATAAATTTCCGTCGGCATAAAGGAGCAGTATTTCTTCACTACCTCCCGGGCCTTGTATTCATTACAAAACTCAAGACAGTCCTCGTTGACAAACAGGGTGATCGTAGTGCCGGGGGTTGTCCTTCCCGCGTCCTCGCCCTCCGTCATTGAAAATTCCGTGCCTCCGTCGCACTCCCAGTGCACAGGCTTTGCCCCCTCCTTGTAGGAGAGAGAGTCAATATGCACCTCGTCCGCCACCATAAAGGCAGAATAGAATCCCAGGCCGAAATGTCCGATGATCTGGTCCGCATTGCTCTTATCTTTATATTTTTCAATGAAATCCGTAGCGCCGGAAAAGGCAATCTGGTTGATATACTCCTCCACCTCTTCGGCGGTCATGCCCAGTCCGTTATCTGAAACGGTGATGGTCTTTTTCTCAGGGTCCACAACCACGTCAATTCTGGCCTTATAATCCTCCGGCAGAGAACACTCCCCCATCATTTCCAGCTTTTTGAGCTTCACCACAGCATCGCAGCCGTTAGAGATCAGCTCTCTGTAAAAAATATCATGGTCCGAGTACAGCCATTTTTTAATAATAGGAAAAATATTCTCGCTGTTAATTGATAAATTTCCACTCTTTACTGACATTGTCACCACATCCTTTTCTCTTACTAAATGTAAGTTTAATTCTGCACGAAACAAAAGTCAAGAAAAAATTAGCACTCATTTAAAACGAGTGCTAATAATTTCAAAAAAATCCCTTAAATCCGGGACTTTGCGGAAATATAAAATTTTTCTAAATATCTGCCTGAAGGGGCTATTCCGGAAAATATTCGGCGTAAACCTCAAAAAAATCCGAAGTAATAACCTCCTCGTCATGAATCAGAGTAATCTCATCCCACAGCTTTTCGTTCAGACTTCTGGCCAGAGTTTCCACAAAGGCATCATACTCCTGCCCAAAGGCCTCCCTTCGCCGCTCCTCCACAATTTTAAGCTTATTGGCGTCCGTTTCCTCCCTGTCGAAGGTGCTCAGACATTTAATAATATGATAGCCGCTGCTGCTTTCCACGATCTGGCTGATCTCCCCTGTCTCAAGACCAAAGGCGGCCGTTTCAAAGGCTTCCTCCATCTCTCCCTTTCCGAAGGAATAAGTGATGGTGCTATCCTGGCTGTACCGGGATGCCAGCTCCGCGAAATCCTGTCCCTCCGCAAGAGCCATTTGGCGTATCTGCGAAATCTCTTCGTAGGCCGCCTGCTTTTCCTCCTGAGAATAGGCTGCCGTGTTCCCCTGGCTGTCTGTTTTGCTGGTTCGGATCAAAATATGCTGTACCGTGATGGTTCTGGCCTCGTCGTCGCTGATCTCCGGATTGATGTCACGGATAATTTCCTGATATACCTTTTGTGCCAGCGCATATTCTCTGTAGAGGTTTTCTATGGTCTCCAGATCCACTTCCAGGGCCCTTTGTTCCGTCTCACTCAAGGAACCAAAATACTTCTCCGCCGCCTGGACGATCTTCTCCTCCTCTCCCTGGTCAAGCTCCACGCCTTTCTCAGCGGCCAAAAGACACATAGTCTTG
Source organism: Candidatus Acetatifactor stercoripullorum (assembly GCF_944382095.1). Taxonomy (NCBI): domain Bacteria; kingdom Bacillati; phylum Bacillota; class Clostridia; order Lachnospirales; family Lachnospiraceae; genus Acetatifactor; species Candidatus Acetatifactor stercoripullorum. The sequence continues at coordinate 12,022 of NZ_CALWMU010000041.1, read as the reverse complement.
ATCTGCGCCAGCTTGGCGAGCACCGTCTCCTTCACATTTTCTTCCAAAGTAACGCCGTCCCGCTCAATCTCCCACACCTGTGATCCATACACCTCTTCATATTGGTTCTGGGTATTGGCAAGATATACCATAAGCTCCGCCTTTGAGCAGGATTCCCCCCCAATGCGGAAAACCTCGTCCCTTCCAAATCCTGTGGTAAATACTACTTTTGTGCCGCCCTCCCCCGTATTGCAGGCCGTCAGGGCTGCAGCTAAAACAGCTGCCGCCAAAATGCCCGCCATGATTTTCTTTCTGTGCTTCATACTTTTCTCACTGCTTCCTGTTTTGTGCTTCCTGGCGTTTCAGGATGCTTCTTGCCACGCTGATGCCGTTGGCAGATGCCTGCTGCAGGCCTCTGGTAACCCCCGCGCCGTCTCCAATGGCCCGAAGCCCCTTCACGCTGGTCTCAAAATCCTGGTTGATTACCACCTTATTGGAATAAAATTTTACCTCCACTCCATACAGCAGAGTCTCATCGCTGGCAATCCCCGGGGTGACCTTATCCAGCGCCTCTATCATCTCCGCAATATCCACCATGATACGGTGGGGAAATACCAGGGACAAATCTCCTGGAACCGCATCCTTTAAGGTGGGAATCAGGTTATTCCGGCACAGCCTCTCGTCTGTTGTCCGCCTGCCACGCTTAAAATCACCATAGGTCTGCACCAATATGCTGCCCCCGCAAAGCATATTGGAGAGCTGGGCAATATGCTTGCCATACTCAATGGGCGTCTTAAAGGGTTTTGTGAAATTCTTGGACACCAGCAGCGCAAAATTGGTATTATGAGTCTTATACTCTTGGGATTTGTAAGCGTGGCCGTTTACCACCGCAAGTCCTCCCTCATAGTACTCCGCAGCCACTTCCCCTGAGGGGTTTGTGCAGAAGGTTCTCACCTTATCGTCAAAGGTGGGCGTATAATAAACCAGCTTTGCCTCATACAGATTTTCGTTTAAAAACTGCATCACTTCATCCCGTACCTCCACCCGGACGCCGATATCCACAGTGCCGGGAGTCGTCTCAATATCCAGCTCCTTACACTTCTCCTTAAACCAGTCGGCTCCCTCTCTGCCCACTGCCGCCACAATTTCATCCCCATAAAAGATTTCTCCTTTCTGGGTGCGCACTCCCGCCGCTCTCTGGCCTTCTATCAGAATCTGTTCCACCATGGTCTCAAAGCGCATATCAACTCCCTGGCTTTCCAGATGTCTTTCAAGCTTTTGGTATATTTTGTACCCCTCTTCCGTTCCCAGATGGCGTATGGGACATTCAATCAGCTTGAGATTGGCGCCAATGGCTTTTCTCCTGATTTCCCGGATTTCCTTTTCCTTATCTACACCGTACACATTGGGGTCTGCTCCAAAGGCAAGATAAATGCCGTCAGACTCCTGAATCAGACTGAGGGTTTCCTCATATCCCAGTATTTCCGGCAGATTGCCGCCCACATCGGGGGATAAGGAAAGCTTGCCGTCCGAAAAAGCGCCTGCCCCCGCAAAGCCTGTGGTAATCGAACAAGGGTGACAGCCCATGCAGCGCCCTGCAGTGCGCTTTGGACAGCTTCTGCGCCCGATAGAATGCCCCTTTTCCAGCATCAGCACCTTAATATCCGGTTTTCTTCTCTTCAGCTCATAGGCGCAGAAAATCCCTCCCGGACCTGCGCCGATAATAATCACGTCATATTTTTCCATATACATCTCCATTCCGAAGCGCAGCGTAGGAATCGCGCAGTAGAAATTCTGCCACGGTTTTCCCATAGGTTTTCCCGTTTGCTTCTCCTATTATACACCATTGCGGATCAGACTTCCACCGCCGGTTTTATCTATAATAAGCTGCTGGCTGATTCTCTCCCTAAGCTGGGGCACATGAGAGATAATACCAATGAGACAATTTTGGCCCGCCAGACCAAGCAAGGCGTCACAGGCCTGGTCAAGACTTTCTGCGTCCAGGGCCCCAAAGCCTTCATCCACAAAAAGTGTATCCACCCGGATTCCCCCGTTCATGGCCTGAATCACATCGCTCATCCCAAGGGCCAGACAGAGAGAAGCCTTAAAGGATTCTCCGCCGGAAAGCGTCCTCACGGAACGGAATTTTCCGGTGTAATAGTCCATCACCTGAATCTCCAGATTGTCCTTTATCCTTCCGTCTCCCACTTCTTCCGCCCGGGACATCTCATAGCGTCCCGAAGTCATTTTCCCAAAGCGCAGATTTGCAGCCCTTAGAATTTCCTCAAAAAAGCCGGCCAGCACATACTGCTCGAACACCAGCCTCTTTGGATTATTCCCGCAGGCCATGTTCTCCAGATCCTTCACATAGCCGTATTCTTTTTCCGCCTCCTCCATACGCCTTCTTTTTTGTTCCATCACTTCCCTGGTTTTTTTTAGCAGGGCGCTCTGCTGTTCCCAAAGCCTGTGTCTGTCCAAAACGATGCTCTTTTTCTTCCTCAGCTCCTCCTGTATCTGCCTTGGCTGCTGCAGGTCCTGGATTTCCTTCTTTTTCACCTGGCTGTTTAGATGCTCGTACAGCTCCCTTGCCGCCGCCATCCTCTTTTGATAGTCGGCAAGCTCCCTTTCCAGCTTCTCTCTTTCCCCAATGGGAAGTCTTGCGCGGCTGTATTCTTCCTCATTGGAAAAACCATACTCTGAAAGCGCGGTCTCGAAGGCTTCCTTGGCCTCCCTGTGTCTTTCCATAAGCTCTTCTCCCTGACTTTTCAGTCTTTTACAAGTTCTCTCCTTCTCCTGTAAAAGCCCCTTAATCTCTCTTGCCCTTCCGCATCGCCTGCTCAAAAGCGCTTCGGCCTCATCCGGCTCCATGGCAAGATATTCCAGGCAGACCTGATTTTGTTCCTCACTTAAAGCCTTCTTCCGCTCCGAAAGCTTCTCTTCCTTTTCCTTAATTCTTTGCCGCAGGTCGTCTGCCCGGCTCTTTCTCCCCGCCAGCTCTCCATGAAGCTCCTTCTGCTTCGCCTCCATATCCGTAATTATCTTCTTCTGCCGGGAAAGCTCTCCCTGCGCTAAAACGCCTTCCTTAAGCTTTGCAGGAGCCGGATGTACCACGGAGCCGCACACAGGGCAGGGCTTCCCTTCCTCAAGCAGGGACGCCGCCAGCCCTATGGCCGACAGCCGCCTTTTCTGCTCCGCCTCCTCATATTCCCTTTTCCGCTCCCAATATTCCTTCTCCTTTGCAAGGTAAGTCTGCTGCCCTCGTTCCAATTCCGCAAGCTGATCCGTAAGCTGGGCGTTAAGCTGCTTTAAAGCAAGGACAAGCTCCTCTTTTTCCCTGGCCGTTTCCAAAAGCTCTCTGATCCGCATCTCTTGTCCCAGGACTGCCTCCAGCTCCCCAGCCTCCTTTTGCAGATGCAAAAGCTCTTTCTCCTGCCCCCTCCCCTCCTCTCTGTTTTGCAAAAGCTGATCCGCAAGCTGCCTTTCTTTCTCCCGAACGCTTTCCACAAAAGCCGCATTCACAGCCCCTTTTAGTTTTAGCTTCCTCTCCGAAAACTCCCCAGCCCTTTCCTGCAGCCCGGAAAGCTCCTTTTTTGCCTGCTCCAGCTGCTCTATCCGGCGGTTTTCCTCTTCCCTGGCGCGAATCTCCTCAGTCTGCCGCTCCAGCGCTTTTTCCGCCTCCTCATACTCTTTTTGGGCAGAAGCGGCATTTTCTCCCGCCAAAGCCTCCATTTTCTGCAGACATTCCCTAATTACCTCATAATTTCTCTCCTGGGTCTGACTCAGGCGCTCAAGCTCCTTTGACGTCTCCTCCGGCCAGATATCCCTTTCCAGAGAATGCGCAAGCAGACTGACGTCTTCATCCAGCTTGCTTTTCTGCTCCATAAAGGCCCCGTACAGCCTTCTGGAACGCATCCCCAGCTCCTGCGTGAATCTCTCATAAACTCCGGTGCCGAAAATTTCCCGGAAAATTCCTGTTTTTTCCCTGGGGGAGGCTGACAAAAATTTTGCGAACTCCCCTTGGGCGATCATGGAAATCTTTTTAAACTGCTGGTAATCCAGCACCAAAAGCTCCAGAAGGGCTGCATTTACTTCTCTCACGCCTTCCATAACCCTTCCGTCCGGCAAAACAAGCACCGCATTCTCCTTCTGCTTCGTAACGCCGCCTGCTTTGGCCCGCTTTTTGGGTCTGTAATATTCCGGATTTCTTCTTATCTGGTAGGTTTTTCCACCATGCTCCATGACAAGCTCCACAAAGGTAGGCGTGCCTGCGTCCGCGAAATCGCTTCGCACACTGCTTCTCTCCTTATCCCGCTCTGCTCCGCTCAAGGCGCCGTACAGCGCATAGGTGATGGCATCAAATATAGTGGTCTTTCCCGCTCCGGTGGCCCCTGTAATCAGAAAAATTCCGTTTTTCTCAAATCTGGAAAAGTCAACCTCCTCCCGGCCTCTATAAGGCCCCCAGGCGGACAAAATCAGCTTCTTTGGTCTCATAGCGCCTTCCTCCTTTGTCCATTATACGTCAGGTCCAAAGTTTATTGCAATACAAAAGAGGGCGTCACAGACACCCTCCAAACGCGATTCCTTTTTTATGCTTCCAGCATCAGTCGCAGAATTTCCAAATCCGTCTGCCGCATTCCCTCTCTTCCAATGTATCCCACACAGCTTACCGTCTCCTGCACATCCTCCTTCAAAATTCCGGTGTTGGGCTGGTAGGATTTCCCTCTGGCCGCCAGGTTATGGGCCATATAGGCTGCGTCTATGCTGGATGCAATCTTGGCCGCGCAGGAAACCTTCGCCCCGTCGCAGATGATCCCGGGCGTATCCGCCAGGGTATTGTAAATGGTCATCTTAATTTCCTCCAGAGAGCCGCCGTCCAGATAGGTCATGGCCGCCCCGCTGGCGCAGGCGGCGGACACTGCCCCGCAGAAAGCGGACAGCCTTCCGATAAAGCTTTTCTGCCAGATGGTCAAAAGAGCGGAAAACACAAGCCCACGATACAGCTTTTCTTTTGTCACTCCCTTTTCCTCCCCATAGACAATCACAGGCACAGAGGAAGCGATTCCCTGATTGCCGCTGCCGGAGTTTATGATTACAGGCAGGTCGCAGCCGCCCATTCTGGCCTCGGAGGCTGCTGCTGCCCAGGCCTTCATTTTAGTGCCGATGGAGTCAGGATAAGCTTCTTTAATGATCTTTCCGATTCCAAGACCATACTCTCCCTTAAGGCCCTCTTTTGCAATCTCCATATTATAGCGGATCTGCCGCTCTATCATATCCTGCACCAAAGAAAGAGGCACCGTATCCGCAAACTCCTTGCTATTTTTTAAATTTAAAAAATCCCCCGAGGCTTCCTCAGGAGCATCTTTTTCCTTCTGGAAAAACACCTGCCCGTCCCTTTTTAACAACACAATATTGGTGTGGGAGGAGCAGATCTCCACCTCCGCCTCATGGCTTTCTCCTCTTACCACCAGGCGGATATGCAGAGGATAAGGGCTTTCCAAAAGCTCCACCCTGCAGAAATTCCTTTTCAGAAGCTCCCGTACCTTTTTTCTCTGCTCCTGTGTAACCCTGGCAAGGACCTCCATGCCCGCATCGGCGTCCCCCGCCTCCACTCCCAAGGTCACTGCCGCCTCGATTCCCACCATACACCCGGAATTGGGAATGGTCACACAGCGTACATTTTTAATCATATTTCCGCTGCAGTAAGCTGCCGCCTCCACGGGCTTTTCTCCCAGCACCTCCCTGGCCTTTGCCCCCGCAAAGGCCAGAGCAATAGGCTCCGTACAGCCCATAGCAGGCACCAGCTCCTGCTTAAGCAGCAGAATCATTTGCTCTTTCGTTGTCTCTGATAACATTTTATCTTTCTCCTGTTTTTTGATCAAGGGCCAAAAACGCAATCACATAAACCTTGATGGCATCGCACAGCCCCCAAAGAGACTGTACTTCGTCGCAGGCGTGTCCTCCTCCGTGGCCCTTGGGAAGCTTAAGCTCTTCAAGAGCCTTTTCATGACGGAAATCAAAGAGAGGCGTTCTGGGTATCCCCGGGCCAAATCCCACAGCATTTTCAAAAAAGCCGGCATAGGTATTTCCGCCCATCACATAGGGCTGTCCCGCTTCCCCGTACACCTGACGATAGGCGTTAAGTAATATCTTCATTTCCTGTGTATCCGGATCATGCACATATCCCTTTTTTACATTGCTTTCCGAAAGCCGCCACCCAAAAGGTTTCGCCTGTCGTTCCATTTTTTCTATCATACCATTTATATCTGTTTTTGGCGGAAAACGCAAGTCAAATTCCAGAGACACCCTCTTCCCGTCAAAGCAAAGCAAGGTGCCTGCGCAGGACATTTTTCCAAACACCTTATCCTCCACAGCAATGTCAAGCCCCTGCCCATAGCCGTCGCTGCAGCTCTTTTTCAGAAACCCGAAGAAGCTTCTTTCCTCTTTTGTGAGAAGCAGGCTTTCTTCCCTTTCAACAAAATCGCTGAGAATCCCGATGGGATTGACGCATTTTTCAGGAGCGGCCGCATGTCCGCCAATACCCTTGGCTGTAAGGTGCAGCTTTCCGTCCCGGTATTTAACAGTCATATTTCCAGAAAGCTCTCCCCAGGCGGCCTTCTCTCCCAGTCCTTTTGCCGGGAAGCTCTCCTGCTGTCCCCGCAATACCAGCCTTGCCGTATCTGCAACACTGTTGGACACCAGTCCAGCCCCGATGGCTTCTATGTGGGGCAGCTCTCCTTCATAAAAAAACTTCATCCGGCACCGGCCCTTTTCCCCATAGCAGAGAGGAAATCTGCAGTCCGAAACAACTGCCAGCTTCGGCGATCCATATTGCTTTACATACCAGGCCGCATCCTCCATTCCCGTCTCTTCGCTCAGGCCGCACACCTGGCTTAACTGGTAATGCAGCCGGATTCCCCTTTCCCTTAAATACCGAAGGGCATACAGTACGGCCACTGCCGGTCCCTTGTTGTCCGACACTCCCCGTCCGATGAGAAAGTCCCCCTTTAAGGTGCATTCATAGGGCGGATAAACCCAGCCTTCCCCTTCCGGCACCACGTCCAGATGATTCCATATCTCGATCCTATCAGGAGAAAGCCCCTCCGCCTTCTCATATTGAATCCTTACACATCTTCCGCCGCAGTCCTCAGTCCAAAAGCCGTATTTCTCCGCCATCTGGCGCATACGCTCCCCCGCTCTTTTGCATTCCCTCCCAAAGGGAAAATCCTCTGCAGACGACGTTTTCTCCCTGGCCTTTGCCACACTGGGAATTTCCACCAGGCTTTTTATATCCTCTATCATTTCCGCCTTATGGCGGGCAATCCAATCCTCCATAGCGTTACCCCTTTATCCCCGACGAGGCGATGCCCTCCACCAGATACTTCTGCAGCAGTATAAAAATCACTAAAAGAGGCAGAATCGACAATATGGACATGGCAAACATAGCGCCGTAATCGGAGGTGGAGGCCGGATCACAAAACAGCTTGAGAGCAAGGCTCACAGGATACCGTTCCGATTTATTCACGTACAAAAGAGGTCCTAAAAAGTCCTCCCAGCGCCAGATGAAGGAAAAAATTCCGCCCGTAATCAGCGCAGGCTTCATTAACGGCAGCACAATTCTGAAAAATATGGAATAATAGGAGCAGCCGTCAATTTTCGCCGCCTCATCCAAATCAGAGGGAAGTCCGTTTATAAAATTCATCATCAGATAGATAAAAAATCCCTGGGTCGCAAAGCAGTAAGGGACAATCATGGGAAGATAGGTTCCCACCCACCCAAGCTTCTGGTACCATAAATATTGTGGAATCATTAAAATCTGTGCCGGAAGCATCATGGACACCAGCATGGCACAAAACAAAATCTTTCTGCCTCTAAATCTGCACCGGGCAAAGCTGTAGGCCACAAAAGCCGAAGAAATCAGCGTGCCTATGGTGGCAGTCACTGCGATAAAGGCCGAATTTTTAAAGAAGGTGCCAAAGCTTACCTTTGCAAAGCCCCGCCAGCCATTTACATAATTTTCTGTCACAAATTCTCTGGGAATCAGCTCTCCCGCCGTGTTGAAAATGGTATCCGTATCCTTAAAGGAGCTGAAAAACATCCAAAGCAGCGGATAGATCATCACAAAGGCGCCCAGGGCTACGAATACATGATAAAAAACAGTTTTAATCCTCTTTTTCCTTTTCATCTACATTCCCCCTTCATAGACCCAGAATTTCTTGGTCTTAAACAGGATCAAGGTAATCAGGGAGATCAAAATCAGCATCACCCACGCCATGGCAGCTCCATAGCCCGTATTATAAAAGTTAAAGGACTGCTGGTACATATAAACCACATAAAACAGTGTGGAATTCATAGGCCTTCCCTGAGTGATGATAAAGCACTGGGTAAATGCCAGAAATCCGCTGATCATCTGTATGATCAGGTTAAAAAAGATGGTTGGGGTGAGCAGGGGAAGGGTAATTTTGAAAAAGCTGCTGACTCCCCCTGTCCCATCCACCCTTGCCGCCTCATACAGCGTTGTGGGAATCTGCTTTAAGGCCGAGAGGAATACCAGCATGGACGAGCCAAACTGCCACACGGAAAGCAGAATCAGTACCCAAATAGCCGTATTGGTGCTTCCCAGCCAAGAATAATGGCTGTCTATACCGATCCCCTGTAAAAGCCGGTTCACCGTTCCGTCCTCAGCAAACATTCTTTTCCACAGAATAGAGATGGCAACCGATCCTCCGATAATAGAGGGCAGATAGTAGGCCGCCCGGTAAAATCCGGTAAGCTTCGTGCCTTTTAACAGGATCATAGCCACCGCCAGCGCAAACACAAGCCTTAGGGGAACCGACACAAGGGCGTAGAAAAAGGTCACGGAAAGCGATTGGTAAAACTCCGGATCGTCCGTAAACATTTTGATGTAATTGTCAAATCCGATGAACCTGGGTGCTCCCAATATTTCAAATCTGCAGAAGGAATAATAAAGGGACATGGCCATGGGTACGATCATAAACAGGATAAATCCGATGATAAAGGGTAGTGCAAAAATAACGCCTGCCGTACTGTTTTTGTTCAGCCATTTTTTGAAACGGATGCCGGCAGCATTTGATTTCTTTAAAGCAGCTGTCTGCTTGCCCCGCATGGAAACTGCCTCCTTTCACGCACAAATGGCTGCCGCCTAAGCAGCAGCCATTTGGTCTCATTGCTTTTATTGCTTGTTGCTCAATATTTCATTTCCTTCTGTCAGAAGCTGATCTGCCGCCTCCGCAGCTGTCATCTCACCATAGCAGATTGCCTCCTCCAGCTTATAAACCACATCGTAAACCTCTGTTGCCCCATTGGGTGATGCGGGGCTTACATCGGAGCACTGGGGTGTAACCACGTCATTGATAAAGGATACCACCGTCTGTTCCGCCTCGCTCATCAGAGGAGTGATTGCCTCTGCCACGTTGGAAGCCACGGGAACTCCTCTTTCTCCTAACAGAATCTCATTACATTCCACCGAATTGGTCCAGTAATTAATCACTTCCGCAGCCTCATCGGGATGTTCGCTGTCAACGGAAATGGAGAAGAACATAGCAGGCTTTAAATAATTGGATTTCTGTATATCGTTGGAGGGCCATGTGGTAATACCGATCTCCATGCCCTCCGGGGCCGCATTCACCGTTGCAGTCATATTGTTGGAGAAGTAGAAGGCACACCAGGACATTCTGTCAGGTGAGGAACCGTACACCAGGGGCTCCTGCTCCGGCTGTCCGATAGAAACCTCTGCAAACACACTGGGATCGATCAGCCAGCCTTCCTCTTTGCCTGTGACATACAAATCGAAATAAGCCTCGATGGTTTCCTTGCCTGCACCGATTTGTCCATCCTCGCCAAACAGCGTTTCCCCTGATGCACGCAGGAAATAATCCATAAAGGAGGTGCCGTTATTGTACTGCAGGTTCGTCTTGTAGCCTGTCTTTTCATAAACCTCCCGGCACACATCCAAAAATTCGTCCATGGTCATATAATTCTTGATCTCAATGCCGTTTTCTTCCAGTAAGGTTTTATTGTAAAGCAGCGCCGGTGCATTGACGCCGATACAGATGGCATAGAGCCCATCTCCAACCCGGCCGAATTCCTGTACCGCAGGGTCTACATTGGACAGATCAATCACGCCGGAATCCACATAAGGCTGTAAGTCAACCAGCATATTGTTGTCCACATACTGCTGAATGTAAGCTTTATCCATCTGAACAATATCCGCCATTGTATGGCCGGCTGCCGAGGTGGCCAGCTTATTCCAGTAGTCAGAGCCTGACAAAAACTGTCCGTCAAAGGTAATGCCTGGATTCTGTTCCTCATAGAGTGCCAGGGCCTCCTGGGTTAAATCCGCTCTGGTCTGACTGCCCCACCAGGTAACCGAAAGCTCTACCGCCTCGCCACTGCTTTCTCCCTGCTCCGAAGCGGCGGTCTGCTCCTGTTTGGTACTCTCTGTCTGGCTGCTTTCCTGGGACGAAGTACTGCTTTGTCCACTCTCGCTTCCGCAGGCGGTCACGCCCAATACCATGGACGCTGCCAACAATGCCCCAATCCATCTTGTCTTTTTCATATACACTTCCTCCTATAACCTTCTGACGGTATCCACCGCCAATCTGATCCTGGACAAATCCTTCTGTGTGGCTATGGTACAGTCCGCCCCCAGAATAAACCCTTTTCTTCCGTAAGTCTCCACCAGCGAACGCACCGTATTGACCAAAGCCTCCTCTGTTCCGGATGCCAGAACTCCCGTTCTGTTTGCCAGACCCCCCATGACGGTCTTACCGGCAAAAATATCCTTCCCCTCCTTCAAAGAGCATGGTACTTCAAAGGTTCCCCAATTCACAACATCGTAGAGAGCCGGATCGTAATCTCTGTAGAATTCAAGATTCACATCCCGGTTGCACACATGCAGAAAACAATAGCCCTTTTCCTCCTTCACTGCCTGCAGAATCATTTGATCAAAGGGAGCGATCCATTCCATAAACTGCTCCTTTGTCAGGCCGAAGCGTCTCTCGGCTCCCAGAGAGGCCATATAAACGCCGTCCACCCCCGCCTCAATGTATCTGCGGGCTAAGATACACAGGCCCTCTGTAATCCGCTTCATGGCCTCCAGCACCTTCCCCGGATTTTCTTTCATCCATTGTCCGAATACCCGTCTGGATTGATCATAGCCATACCCCATTGGTTTCAGGGGATGGTACATGGCCGAGGTTCCCACACTATGCAGGGTTCCCAAGGTAAAGCAGGAATCCCCCGTCCGGTCCAGGATTCTCTTTGTCAGGTCTATCTGACGCTCAATCAAAGGGTCCTGTGCCCCAAAAGCCGGAAATCTGCCAAAATCCGCCGATGTATTCAAATCCCAGGGACAGGAAACAAGATTTTCATTCATGATCTTCAGAATGTCCACATCTGTTTCCTTCAAAAAATCCATATGGGCCTTTACTGCCCCTTCTCCGTTTGCGCATTCCTCAGGAAAGTGCATGGTAAAGCAGGCTGGAATACAGTCCGGTTCTTCCTGCTGTATGGCGCTTATGACTCTTTCCTTTTTTGTCACCTCTGTCCCTCCTTTGTTTTCTGTAAATATATTATAGCAATTTACAGTTAGCTGAAAAATCCACTTTTCCGGCTTGCAATGTCAAAAAACCGACTTTGTAAATGGCACATATTGCCTGTTTTTGTGGTTTTCGATATAGTATAAAATAAGAAACAAAAGAAAGGAAAGGCAGAATCGGTATGCGTCAGTTACGGCAAAGACTCCTTCACTATATTGTAAATCTTTCTTTGAAAAGAAAGCTTGTCTGTGTTGTAGGCATCTGCATTTTCCTGCTTTCCCTGTCAGGACTGATAGGCAGCCTTATTTTGTCAAAAGCCTACCTGCGCCTGCTTCAGGAAACCGTCGCAAGCAACCTCTCCTACTCCTCCTCCATCATCTCCCAGACCTTAGACAGGATTGAGGATATTGTTGTCCGGCAAATTAAATGATGTCCTATCAGGCAGATTATTTTATGCCGATTTCGACTTCCCACAGGGATATCAG
>NZ_CALWMU010000040.1:0-27856 GCF_944382095.1 Candidatus Acetatifactor stercoripullorum | reverse complement strand
GTGGTGAGTTTTCACAGATGGCTGACGTGGTTGCCCGGTTTGGTAATAACGCCAAGGATGCGTTCAGCAGCACGGAAGAAGTCGTTGCCTTTTCAAATCTGATTCAGAAGCAGATGACGATTGCCGGGGCATCGACAGAAGAAGCCAATGCGGCGCTGTTGCAGCTGTCACAGGGCCTTGGTTCTGGTGTGCTGCGTGGTGAAGAACTGAACAGCGTATTTGAACAGGCCCCGAACATCATTCAGTCTATTGCTGACTATCTGGAAGTTCCCATTGGTGAAATCCGTGATATGGCGGCAGAAGGTGAGCTGACCGCAGGCGTGGTCAAGGCGGCGATTTTTGCCGCAGCAGATGACATCAACGCAAAGTTTGAATCCATGCCTATGACGTGGGGGCAGCTGTGGACATCGTTCACAAATACCGCCATGATGGCGTTTCAGCCTGTTTTGCAGCGGCTGAACGATATGGCAAACAGTGACGCCTTTCAGGCGTTCATTAACAGCGCAGTTCAGGCGCTGGCTACAGTCGCTAATATTGTGCTGAACATTTTCAGCCTGATAGGTTCAGTTGGTTCATTCATCGCTGATAATTGGTCAGTCATAGCGCCTATCGTCTATGGCATCGTTGGGGCGTTGGCAGTATATGCGGCGTACCTTGCTATTGTGAAGGGTATGGAACTTGCATCTGCGGCAGCCACAGCAGTTATGACAGGGGCGAAGTTATTAGCATCTGCGGCTATGGTTTTATTTACAGGTGCAACGTGGGGGGCGGCAACTGCACAGCTTGGTCTTAATTCGGCTATGTATGCTTGCCCTATTGTGTGGATTATCATTTTAATTATCGCACTGATAGCAATTATTTATGCAGTGTGCAGTGCGATTGCTAATCTGACCGGGATTGCGAATACTGGATTCGGTGTCATCACGGGTGGAATCAATGTGGTCATCCAGTTCTTCAAGAACTTGGGCCTTACGGTGGCAAACATCGCCCTTGGTATCGCAAGCGCAGTTGCGGCCCTTGGTCACAATATCATAGCGGCGTTTAAAAATGCTATCGCAAATGTCCAGACATTCTTTTACAACTTGCTTTCAACGGCCATGTCCGTCATCAGTCAGATTGCAGAAGCATTGAACAAACTGCCTTTTGTGGAGTTTGACACAAGCGGTCTTGTGGCGGCGGCAGATTCCTATGCGGCGAAAGCTGCGGCAGCGCAGGAAAGCAAGATGGAGTATGAGGACATCGGGGCGGCGTTCAGTTCCGGGTTTGACACGTTTGACGCTTTTGAAAGCGGATGGGCGTCAGAAGCCTTTGATTCCGGGGCATCATGGGGTGATGGTGTCATGGATAAAATCAGTGACTTTAGTCTGTCTGATATTTTCGGAGCAACGGACATTCCAAGTGTAGAAGATTACACATCCGGGTTTAGCGGCATCGGCGGCCTTGGCAGTGATGTGGGAAGTATCGCAGACAATACCGGAGCCATAGCTGACAGCATGGACATCACGGAAGAAGAACTGAAATATATGCGTGACATCGCCGAACAGGAAGCCGTCAACAGGTACACCACCGCTGAAATCAGCGTGGATATGTCTGGAATGCAGAACAACATCAACAACAATGATGACATTGACGGGTTCGTGTCCAAGCTGACCGATTCTGTAAATGAAGCGGTTGATAACATGACAGAGGGGGTGCATAAGTAAATGGCAAAAAGTGCATATGACGTGTATCTGGATAACTGTTTACTGCCTGTTACCCCTGAAAAGATACAGATAAGCATTAACAACAATAACAGTACGGTCAACCTTATCAATGAGGGTGAAATCAACATCCTGAAAAAAGCGGGGCTGACCGATATTGAATTTGAAGCGGAAATCCCCCAAGTAAAGCATCCCTATGCCGTCTATAAAGACGGCTTTCAGGGTGCGGGGTATTACTTTGACATCTTTGAAAGGCTGAAAACCGGAAAGAAGCCATTCCAGTTCATTGTGTGCCGGAATACCCCGGCAAATAAGAAGCTTCTGAACACCAACATGAAGGTGTCGCTGGAAGATTACACTATCACAGAAGAAGCCGGGAACGGTTTTGATTTTCGGGTAAAGTTCAAACTGAAACAGTACCGGGAGTATGGAACCAAGACCATAAACATCAAGCTGACGGTATCCAAACCCAAGGCCAGCGCAGAGCCGCAGCGGGAAACGAACAATTCCCCCGCCCCGGCAGCAGCGCAGACTTACACCGTTGTCAGCGGTGATTGTCTTTGGAATATCGCTAAGCGGTTCTATGGCAGCGGTTCCAAATATACGGTCATTTATGATGCAAACCGTGGAGTGGTCGGCGGCAACCCGAATCTTATTTATCCGGGTCAGGTGCTGACGATTCCGGCAGCTTAAAGAAAGGGGGTGTGTTCAGTGAATGTTGAACTTTTGGTTGGGAATGAAACCGGAGAAAAAGTGTATCAGCCCCCTGTAGAAGAAGGGGTTGAATGGCTGACAGAGCGGAAAGACACCCCCGGAAAGCTGACCTTCAAAGTCCTGAAGGATGACATTCTGGATTTTTCCGAGGGCAGCCCGGTCAGGATGCGGGTTGACGGTGACAACGTGTTCTTTGGGTTCGTTTTCAAGCAGCAGCGGGATAAAGACCAAATCATCACCGTCACCGCCTATGACCAGCTACGGTATTTGAAGAATAAAGATACCAAGGTCTATGAAAATAAGACGGCGGCGCAGTTCATTCAGATGATTGCAGCTGACTATTCCCTGAACGTGGGGACTTTGGAAGATACCCTGTATATCATTGAATCAAGGATAGAGGAAAACACTTCCCTGTTTGAAATGGTTTCCAATGCCCTTGACCTGACGCTGACCAATACCGGGGAAATGTTCGTGCTTTATGATGATTTTGGAAAGCTGACCCTGAAACACCTGTCATCTATGTATGTGGGTGTTCCGGGGGCTTACCTGATGATTGATGAAGAAACGGGCCAGAACTATGATTATACGTCATCTATTGATGACAATACCTATAACAAAATCAAGCTGACTTATGACAACGAAGATACCGGATACAGGGAAGTTTATATTGCACAGGATTCTTCCAACATCAATAGATGGGGCATCCTGCAATACTTTGACACGTTGCAGAAAGGGGAAAACGGTCAGGCAAAGGCCGATGCGCTGTTAAGCCTGTACAATAAAAAGACCCGCAATCTGAAAATCACAAATGCGATTGGTGACAATCGGGTGCGGGCCGGGTCAATGGTTGTGGTCAACCTTGACCTTGGAGACATTAAACTGAAAAACTGGATGCTTGTGGAGAAATGCAAGCACACCTACAAGGAAAATGAGCATTGGATGGATTTGACGTTAAGAGGGGGTGAATTCGTTGCCTGATGCGAATGGTTTAGTATCCGCTATGAAGCGGGCGGCAAGAGAAGAAAGAGAAGCAAGCAAGCCTGTCAACATGGTGTTCGGGGAAGTGATAAGCGTTTCCCCGCTGCAAATCAACGTGGAACAGAAAATGGTTCTTGGGGCAAAGCAGCTTGTCTTGTCAAGGAATGTGACGGAACACACCGTCAAAATCACGGGCGGCAATATTCAGAATTACTACTATACGGGAACGCCGCCCAATGCGTCAACCGTTCCTGTAGACCCTTCCCACAGGCATGCCGTGGGGACAATAGAAATCACCGTTCACAATGGCTTGGCTGTCGGTGATGAAGTTATCCTTGCAAGGCAGCAGGAAGGTCAGAAATTCATAGTTCTGGATAGGATTGGGAAATGATACCGTCCACAGTCGGGTTCCTTGACCAAGACTTTGAAATCGAAGAACAGCCAAGCAAAACGTATAAGATGGACTTGAACGGAAATTCTGTTCAGGGATTTGTGGACGGGCAGGAAGCCATGAAGCAGATGATTTTCAGGACATTAAGCACGGAGCGATACCAGTTCATCATCTACCCTTGGTATTACGGGATTGAAACCTTTGACCTTTACGGGGAACCCGTCACTTATGTCTGCCCGGAACTGGAACGGAGAATCACCGAAGCCCTGACCGTTGACACACGGGTCACAGGGGTTGGTGATTTTGAACATGACCTTTCCGTGAAGGGAGTGGTTCACACTTCATTCACGGTTCACACCATTTTTGGTGACATCAAGGCAGAGAAAGAGGTGAGCATCTAAAAATGTATGAAAATGAAACCTATGAAGTGATACTTGAACGGATGCTTGACCGGGTATCTGACCAGCTGGATAAAAGGCCAAGTTCCCTGATTTATGACACCCACAGTTCAACGGCTATTGAATTACAAATTCTGTACATTGAACTGGAATACCTGATAAAAAATTCCTACGGCGATACTGCCGCAAGGGAATTCTTGGTCATGCTGTGCAAGGACAGGGGCATCACGCCGGAAAGCGCAACCAATGCGGTGTTGAAGGGTGAATTCACACCCACGGACATTGATGTGACCGGACAGCGGTTCAACATCGGTTCGTTGAATTATGTGGTAACGGAGCAGATAGCCCCCGGACAATATCAGGTAATGTGTGAGACTGCCGGGGTCATCGGAAATCAGTACCTTGGTCAGATGATTCCTATGGAATACATTGACGGTCTGGAAACGGCCACGCTGACAGAAGTGCTTGTTCCCGGAGAAGATGAAGAAGAAACCGAAGCCCTGCGGCAGAGGTATTTTGACAGCTTCAATGAACAGGCCTTTGGCGGTAACCGTGCGGCATACCTTGAAGCCGTCAGAAAGATTGACGGTGTTGGGGACGTGAAGGTCACACGGGTGTGGAATGGGGACATCCGGCCCGCTGAAATGATACCGGGTATAAAAGTTCAGACGTGGTACAACAGCATCAAGGACACGCTGGATACAGAGGTCAAGGCATGGCTGGAAACCGTGTATGAAGCCGCAAAAGAAAAGAAGCTGACGGTCGGCGGCACTGTTCTTGTCACCGTGGTCAATTCCCTTGACTATGGCGAAGCATCAAGCGTCCTGCTGGAAAGTATCCAGACTGAACTTGACCCCGTGCAGAATGCCGGAGAAGGATATGGGCTTGCGCCTATCGGCCACGTGGTCAGCGTAAAGAGTGCGGAAACAGTGGCGGTCTATGTGACCACTACAGTAACCTTTGAAGAAGGTTCTAACTGGACGAACACCAAGACGGCCATTGAAGAAGTTATTAAAGCCTACCTTCTGGAATTGCGGCAGGAATGGGCTGAAAGCTCTTATCTCATTGTGAGGGTCAGCCAGCTGGAAACCCGTATCCTTGGAGTGAAGGGGGTTATTGACATCACCAACACGAAAATCAACGGTTCCGCTGAAAACCTGTCCCTTGGGGAATATCAGGTTCCCACGTTTGGGGGTGTGTCTGGATGATTCGTCAAGTTGACCTTGTTTCCTATCTGCCGCCGTTTATGAAAGCCTATAAGGAACCTGTGGCGGCGCTGGATGCGGAAAACCCTGAATTCTATCTGATGTGGTCGGCGGTTGACCGTGTTCTAAGGAACAGGTTCATTGAAACCGCTGATGAATATGGGCTGTCACGCTATGAAAAAATGCTTGGCATCTATCCATCAGCAGAAGATACCCTTGAAAGCAGACGTTCACGGGTAAGAAGCAAGTGGTTCAATAAAATCCCGTACACCATGAAAACGCTGCTTTCCAAGCTGGAAGTCCTGTGCGGTGATACGGACTTCATCCTGACCCATAACTTTAATGTGGGCTATACCCTGACCATACAGACCGCACTTGAAAAGTTTGGTCAGGTGGAAGAACTGGAATCCATTCTAAGGGAGATGCTGCCGGAAAATATCGTTGTGGAATCCACCAACAACATCCTTTGGGATGCAGAAGGGTTCCTGCTTTTTGGCGGCGGCGTGTGCGCTGTGTCCGTCTACACTCTTTCAAACGATTTCCGGGAAAGCCATGACGTTCATGGAACGGCGGCATTCGGCGGCGGCATCGGCCACACGGACGTACAACAGATAACTGATGCAATCCGGGAAACGCTGGAAGTTCAAGGCACACTGAACATGGGCGGCGGTATTCTTACGGTTGCACAGCATACAATTTCAAATGATTTCAAGGAATCCATCACGGCCACCGGAGACGCAAAAGCGGCGTCCGGCTTGGTCACGGTGGATTTTTTTGAAATAAAATCTGATTAAAAGAAAGGATTGAAAAAATGGCAGAGTATTCAAAACTGATTATCACAAACGATGGTCAGGCATTGATGGCAAAGATGATTGCCGGGGAAGGTGACATTGAGTTCACCAAGGTGGCAGTATCCAGCGCCGAACATGAAGAAGATGAATTGCAGGCCCTGTCATCCCTGTCAGATGTCAAGCAGACATCCCTTGTGTCAAAGGTCACAAGGACAAATGAAGTTGCCATTCAGATTGAAGCGGCGTTCACGAATGCAGATTTGACAGAAGGGTATTATATGCGTACCTTGGGCTTATATGCCCTTGACCCGGATGAGGGTGAAATTCTGTACGCCGCCTGTGCGGAAACGTCAGGAAACTGTTATATGCCCGCATATAACGGGGTTACAACATCCGGCGCATACTTTCGTTTGGTCACCACAGTTGGAAATGCTGACAGCGTATCCTTAGAGGTTGACCCCGGAGCTTTTGCCACTATTGGGGACATTCAGGCGCTGGAAAATGAGATTGCAGACCTGAAAGCCTACATTGGTTATACGGATGATGACATCTATGGCGTGGAAGTGGACTTCAAAAACAACAAGTTCACCCGTCTGGCCGGAGCCGCCAACATGACGCCGGGGGAAATGTTTGATGATGTAGAATGTTTCGGCGGCAGAAAGCGTGTGAACCTGACAGACGGCGGCGTGGAGTTATCCGCATACGGTGAAGCCGGATATACGGAAACCGGAAAGCTGACAACCACCGTTGTGAAGGACGGGACAAGCTATCCGAGCGGCACGCCTGTTCAGGTCATGGTCAAACAGCCCAAGTTCTGGTACAAGGTCGTTCCCCTCGATACGGAACCCATTAAGTACCCGCAGATGGAAGAAATCGTCATCACCGGAGCGGCAACGGCAGCCGGAACCATCACGCTGACCATTGGTGAGGAAGTCAAGACCGTCACCGTGGCAAACGGAAATTCCGCAGCCACTATTGCCGGACTGATTGATGACATTGGTTTCACGGACTTCCAGACCAGACCGAACGGAACCACAATCCGGTTTGTGTCAAGGATTCCCGGCGCACGGGATAAGCTGTCCGTTTCCTTTGGTTCCACAGGTGTGACCGGAACCGTGAAGTCTTATGCGGAGGCCCCCGCCAATGGGGTACATATGAGAAAGGCAAGGTACTATGTTTCACCGAAGCCCAAGGCTGGATTCAAGCTGCATCCGGCTTTCATCGTGAATGGTGAGGAACAGGAAGTCATCTACAGGGCGGCTTTTGAGCCTTGCATCTATGACGTTTCTGCCGGGGCCTACCTGATGACGGATGAACAGGTTGCAGATTTTGCATCCAGCACGGGGGATAAGCTGTCCAGCATCGCCGGGGCAAAACCCTGTTCCGGCGTGACGCAGAACCTGACCAGAGCCAACGCAAGAACCCTTGCGGCGAACCGTGGCAGCGGCTGGTGTCAGGACTACACGATTTCACATTCCGCAACGGAAATGCTGATGCTGATTGAATACGCAAGTTTCAATATGCAGGCGGCCATTGGTGCGGGCCACACGAACCGGACAGATGACGGTTCCACCAATATGTCAGAACTGACCGGGGCCACGTCTAACCTTGGCAACAAGTCCGGCGCAGTCACTGTTGAACTTGGTGACGGTATCACTATAGTCATGGTGTCCTACCGTGGAGAAGAAAACCTTTGGGGCAATATCTGGAAACATGAAGATGGAATCAATGTTCTGGCGCAGTGGACACACGCTTTCTATATCGCAGACAACGCCTTTGCAGATTCTAAGGATGACGGTTCCTATAAGCTGGTTGATTTCCCGATGGCATTCACCGAAGGATATATTTCAGCTTTTGGATACACGGAAGAATTTGACTTCCTGTTTATTGCATCGGAAGTGCTGGGGAACAGTTCCCTTCCTGTTGGTGATTATACATATTCGTATGTATCCACCAGTGGATGGCATATTGTGGTTTCCGGTGCGAGTTGGAGTAATGGTTCTAGTGCCGGGCCTTTCTTTCGTTATTCGTACGATACGCCCTCGTATCGTTATCGTAATCTCTCCGGCGGGCGCTTGGTGTATCGTAAGGCGAAGAACAAAGCGGCATAATTGAAAATTTTATAGGTAAAGTGCTTTTCTGCTTTGGAAAAGAGAATGACCAGTAAAGGCCACCAGTCAGCGGGAAAAAACAAGAAATTGTGATTTCCGGTGCGAATTGGAGTCATGGTTCTGCTACCGGGCCTTTCTATCGTAATTCGAACAATACACCCTCGAATCGTAATCGTAATATCTCCAGCAGGCGCTTAGTAAATGCACAAAAATGTTCACCCCGTCAGAAATGGCGGGGTGTTCTTATGAAAATCAGTGATGAAGCACTTTGCCGTGGCACTTGCCAAAACATCAAAATACCTTGGGCTGTATTGGTAAACCGCCGCAGGCGGGTTGAAGATTCGGCTCATTGTGCATACAAGGTGGAAAAGAGACGTGAAACGATATGGCTATTTATGGGAAAAGATTTGTTCCATGGAAAACCTTGAATTGGCTTTCCGCAACGCAAAGAAGGGAAAGGGGTGGTACAAGGAAGTTCAGCAAATCAATAAACGGCCATATTACTATCTGGCGGCGTTGCAGTGGATGTTGAAAAATCATAAATACCACACTTCAACGTACACGATTTTTACAAAGAAAGACCAGAAGAAGGAACGTGAAATTTACAAGCTGCCGTTCTTCCCGGACAGAATTTGTCAGTGGGCGGTCATACAGGTGATTGAACCGCAGCTGTTGGCATATTTCACAGATGACACCTATTCTGCAATTCCAAACAAAGGTATTCATGCGGCATTGAAGAAGCTACGAAGGGCCGTTGATACCGTGCCGGAAGAAATGACATACTGCCTGAAAATTGACTGCAAAAAGTTCTATCCGTCTATTGACCATGAGCTTTTGAAGCAAGCGTTCAGGAAGAAGTACAAAGACCCTGACCTGCTGGAACTGATAGATGAAATCATTGACAGCATCAGCACGTGTCCGGCAACCGAAGAAAATATTGAATTCTACAGGGCCTGCGGGAATGAAATCAAGATTGTTGAGTTCAGCGGGAAGGAATTCATTGAAGGTATTGGTATCCCTATCGGGAATTACTTTTCACAGTATGACGGGAACTTTTATCTGACGCCGTTTGACCATTGGATGAAGGAAGTCAAGCGGGTTAAGCATTATTACCGTTATATGGACGATATATGTATTTTCGCACAAAGCAAAGAAGAACTTCAAGCGCTATTACAGGAGATATATGAGTATTTCAGAACAAAGTTGAAATTAAGGATAAAAGGCAACTATCAAATCTTTCCAAGTTTTATCCGTGGCGTGGATTTTGTGGGCTATCGGGTATTCAAGGACTACACGCTGCTTAGAAAATCAACCTGTCAGGAATTTGAAAGGAAAATGACAGCTATCCGGGCAAAGGTTGAGAGCGGGAAACAGATGAACTATTCAGAGTGGTGTTCAATCCAGTCATACAAAGGCTGGTTGAAATGGTGTGATGGCAGCCGATTATATGAAACATACATTGTGCCTGTTCAGCCATACGCTGATGATTATTATATCAAAAACATCAAGGGCAAAAAATCAAAGAAAGGTGGAAAGAAGGATGACAAATCACGGGAAAGTCAGGAGTGTGAAGCGGCCTGAACAGTTGGTAATGGACGACTATTCTGTTTGGGTATCAAGCAACATTTCAAAGGTCACTGAACCGGGGTCAGAGGAACAGCCGGGGTTTGATGGCTGGGAATATGACCTTGTTCAGTACACCAAGGACGAATTCATCAAAGCGAAGGCAGAAGAAAATGAGTCCCTGTCAGCACAGATGACAGACATGCAGCTTGCATTGTGTGAAGTTTATGAAATGATTCCGTAAAAGAAAGAGGTGAAAGGCTATGGCAAAAATCTACGCTGAACTGATTAAAAAAGGTCTAAAGACCATTGATGATGTACCTGACAAAATCAAAACAGAAGTTCAGGCATTACTTGGTGATGGTGGTGATAACTGATGTTTCAGTTCATCATATATCAAATCTTATTCAGAAAGGATGTGAAACAAATGGCAGTAGTTTATGCAACCCTTATCATCAAAGGGAAAAAGGACTTTGCAGATGTCCCGGCAAGAATCAAGGAACAGGTAAAGACCGTTCTGATTGACCTTGATTGTGGGGATTTAGCAGAGTAACACACAATTTATCAAAGGTGCAATTATAACCGCTATATGACCATTATATGAGGTCTGATGCGGTTATTTTTGTACCAGAAAGGGGCAACCAGTGGAACATTTTCTGATGCAGACTTACACGATAGCACTGCCCATTATACTGACCGCATTGATGGGGTATATTGTGTGGCTGTTAAAAAACCAGAAAAAGGACAGGGATGCCAACAGCAAGGGAACCATGCTGCTGTTGCGTGTCCAGCTTATCGAATACCACGATAAGTATATGACCTTGGGAGAAATCCCCTCTTATGCCTACCAGAATTTTGATGAAATGTATGACGCTTATCATGCGTTGGGTGGGAACGGGATGGTGACAAAAATGAAAGAAGAAATTGACGAACTGCACTTGAAAAAGAAAGGGGAACAGAATCATGAAAAACATTAACTGGTTAGTAAGAATCAAAAATAAAACCTTTTGGCTGACGCTGATTCCGGCCGTGTTGCTACTTGTTCAGGTAGTGGCCGCCCCGTTTGGCTATCAGTGGGATTTTGGTGTTCTGAATGAACAGCTTGCGGCCATTGTCAACGCTGTATTTTCTGTGCTGGTTATCTTGGGCGTAGTAAATGACCCGACAACCGCAGGAACTACCGACAGCGCACAGGCCCTGACCTACACGGAACCCAAAAAGAAATAATTTGACTGAAGGGGGATAAAGTAATGACGGAGTTAGAAGTCAGACAGAAAGTTTTGGATACGGCAGAACAGTTTCTTGGCTGTAAGGAATCTGACGGTTCACATAAGAAAATCATTGACATCTACAACGGCCACAAGCCCTTGGCACGTAGCTATAAAGTAAAGTACACTGACGCATGGTGTGCAACCTATGTTTCAGCCGTCAGCATCCTGTGCGGCTATACTGACATCATGTTTACAGAGTGCGGATGCGGGGCCATGATTCAGCTGTATCAGAACGCTGGACGCTGGCAGGAACGTGATGACTATGTGCCGTCACCCGCAGACATCATCATGTATGACTGGGATGATTCAGGAAACGGCGATTGTGTTGGTTATCCTGAACACGTAGGATTTGTAAAATCCGTATCCGGTAACACTATCAAGGTAATGGAAGGCAACAAGTCCGATGCGGTCGGATACCGCACGCTGGAAATCAATGGCCGCTACATCAGGGGCTATTGTCTGCCGAACTACGCAGCCAAGGCCACGGGGGAGACATCCAGCGTTACGGATGAAAAGCCCGCAGACAGCGGCAGCGGTTCATCCGGTGACCTGAATCGTTCTGTGAAGTGGACTGGCAGAGTGACCGCAAGTTCTCTGAACGTCAGGACGTGGGCCGGAACGGAATATGATGAATGTTCTTTCAGCCCGCTTGATAATGGCACAGAAATCGGAGTGTGTGATACCGTTCAGGCAAAGGACGGTTCCCTGTGGTATTACATCAAGCATAATGGCAAGTACGGATTCGTTCATTCTGCCTATGTCGCAAAGAAGGTGAGTGCATCCGAACCTGACAGCCCGGTCAGTATGAAGGTTGACTATGCACGGTCAAAGAATGACGCTTTTGCCGGAACATATGAGACAACCGCAAACCTGAACTTGAGGACGGGAGCCGGGACAGGTAAGCCCATCCAGCTGACCATCCCCAAAGGGGACAAGGTTACCTGCTACGGCTTTTACACTGCTGCTGGCGGCGTAAACTGGTATCTGGTGGCCTATCAGACAAAGACCGGATTTGTGTCCAGCGAATACCTGAAAAGGCAGTAAGGGCGTGTTTCTAATTTGTTACTAAATGCCTAAGATTTGAGGGGATACACAAGGACTTGAAAACTGAACTTTTCAGGAAATACGGGGTTTTTGCGGGGTGGTGTAATGATGAAATTTATGGTATATTGGGATCAATTGGGATGTGGAGTTAACAATTGTGTGATTGATGATAACTTTACAATTGATTCCTTTGTACAAATGACAATTGATTTGGTGCGTGAAATAAAGAAACGATATCCTGGTCAAAAAGTATATATTTTTGCCATGTCATGGGGCTCCATATTGAGCGCGAAAATATTGGAGGCGGACAGCCATATGGTTGACGGCGTTGTAGTATGGGGACAAATAATAAAAGATGTATTTTTTAATGAAGAAGTAATAAATACATTGGAAAATTCCAGGATTCCCAGAAAAAATTTGGAAGCCATAAAAGGCATACGCAAGGAGAGTGTTTCTCCCAAAGAGTTTCAAATGCTTGCTGCAGGCATCAGAAAATACACATCGGGATATCAAAATAAAGCAGGAAAAAAAGCTGCGGCTGGAAAAATCATAAAGGGATTGTTTACAAGTCCGGATTATAAGATAAAGGATTTCAAAGCCATTATGATCAATGGCTATCAAAAAAATCAATCCTTGTGGAAAGAAATCATTTATTTGGATTTATCAAAATTGTTGTCCGGGGTTCAGATTCCCTATATTATTCTACAGGGAGATACGGATATTGTGACGTCTGCGGCGGAGGCCAGCCGGCTGGCTGAGACCGCTGATAATGATAATCTAAAATGTGAGATCGTGAAAAACTCAGGCCATTTGCCGGGAAGGGAGGGGATGGACAGAGTTTTTGAGAAGCTATGTTTATTTGAACAATAAGCTCGATTGATGCTTCTGATGCAGAGAATAGGGAAAATCAGCAGGAAAAGAAAAATTAGAAGAAAATAAGTGAAAAAGGGTTTGCACTGTGATAGAATACCGATGCACTCATGAGAGTTGAGAACTCTGTAAGACGATGAAAGGGAACATAAAATGAAAGAGACTCTTAAAACAGCAAAAAATAGAAAACAGAAGCGCAGTATCAAGCAGATTATTGTACGTTACATGACCATGGTATCTGTTACCTTGGGAGTTGTGCTGGTTTTTCTGATGATTGCAGCGTCAACTATTTCCACATCCTCGGTACTGAGCGACAGTCTGCAGGTTTTGGCTAGAATCTCTGCACAGAACATAGGCGCCAATCTGCATTTGCTGGCAGATCGGATGGACAATATGGTGCAGAAACCAGAGTGGACGGATCCGGAGGTGTCTTTTGCAGAAAAGCAGGAATTGATTGACGAGAGTAAGAAGCGCATAGAATTTGTATGGATTGCTGCTTATGATGCTTCCGGCAACAAGCTGTATGGTGACGCTGCAGCGCCGGAATCTATTGCGGACAAGGACTATTATGAATATCTGACTGTCACAAACAATATATCCATTGGAAGACCGGAGTACGATAACGGTATCTGGCAGATCTGTGTGGGGAATCCGGTTACAGATGCGGAAGGAGCGGTGAGCGCATACCTGGTTGGAAGCTATAAGTACGACATGCTCAATGACGTGCTGTCCAATATTAATATAGGAGCCGGTGGATTGGCGTATATTGTGGATCAGCAGGGGAACATCATCGGTGACAAAGATGTGGAAGCTATGGGGGAGGCGAGGAATCTGTATGAAATGTACAAAACTGCCAGGAACCAGGAGGTCTTTGACTCCATGCTGAGCTTCCAATCCAATGCCCGGTCCGTATTTTTGGGGACTGAGCAGCACTACATAGCGTATTCTCCCATACCGGGAACAAATTGGACTTTAATGATAGCGGCGCCGGGAGCAGATTTTCTGGGAGTGATGATGGGAACCTTGGCAGTCAGCATTCTGGTTATTGTAATATTGCAGGTTTGTGCAAGAAGGATGACGGTAGGAGCTGCGGATAAAATAGCCGGTTCTCTTCTTCTGGCAGCTCAGAGGCTGAAGCTGCTGTCGGCGGGAGATCTGAAGGAGGAAGTGGTATTTGCAGATAATAACATAGAGGCGGAGACGCTTACCACAGCTCTTTCTGCCACCATAACGAAGCTGGCGTCATACATTGATGATATAACAGAGTATTTGGGTCTGCTTTCTTCCGGGGATTATTCTCATGATGTGAAGGATACCTTTGAAGGTGATTTTGTGGCGATCAAGGATGCGCTGTCCTCTATAACTGCGTCTTTAAATGATACAATGGAGCGTATTAATCAGGCTTCATTGGCTGTCCGAAATAATTCCTCTGAGACATCCTCCTGTGCGAAAAAGCTGTATGACGGTTCCATGGAGCAGTCTGCAGCCTTGAAGAGGCTTACGGGGAAGATGGAGGTCATCACCCATAAAACAGATGAAATCGATGAGAATGCAGAGCGTGTGAAACGCAGTGCCGATGTGGCAAGAGAGCGCGTGGAAAACGGACGTCAGCAAATGAACGATATGCTTTCTACCATGAACAGCATTCATGAAGATATGAAAGAGATTATCACCATCAGTCAGCTGATCGAAGAGATTTCCTCCCAGACCAGCCTGCTGTCTCTGAATGCGTCCATAGAAGCTGCTCATGCCGGCGAATCCGGGAAGGGCTTTGCCATTGTGGCACAGCAGATCGGCGTGCTGGCAAACCAGACCGCCGAGGCTTTGAATAAAACGGGCGACATTATCAGTAAGGCCAGCCAGTCCATTGAGGAGGGAATGAAGCAGGCGGAGGCCACAGCAGAATCCTTCGGTCATGTAAACAAGGCTACAGCAGACTTTAAAGAGATTTCCAATAATCTGATCCACATTACCGTGGAACAAAAGGAGGCAATCCAAATGGCATCCCAGGAGGTGCAGATAGTATTGTCTATTGCGGATACCAATCAGGATTTTGCAAGGGAAATGGATGAAACAGCCGCCCTATCCCTTTGCCAGGCGCAGGAGCTGGAACAGATCGTATCTGTGGTAAAACTGAGAAAAGGACAGGAGGGCTGAAAGAGATAAGATGAAGAATGTCAGAAGGATAAAAATAGGACTTGCGGCTGTTATGCTGCTTTTTGCGCTGGCGCTTGGTGGATGCGGCAGCTCTGATGAGCTGAAGGATGGTTATTACACTGCGGAAATGTCAGAATTTTCTAATGGCTGGAAGGAGTATCTGGTGATTCAGATCAGCCATGGGAATATTGTGTCTGCGGAATTCAACGCCAAAAACGCAAGCGGTTTTATTAAGGCTTGGGATAATTCCTATATGAAGAATATGCTGACCATACAGGGAACCTATCCCAATGAATATACAAGAGAGTATACCCGGCAGCTTTTGGAAGAGCAGATGGATTTCGAAGTGGATGCTGTGACAGGAGCTTCCACCTCAGGAGGAAATTTCGTAAGGCTGGTTCATGCTGCTTTGGAACAGGCAGAAAAAGGAGATTCTGCAACTGTTATTGTGGAATCATATTGATTCCGAAGACGAAAGGAAGGCTGCGCCGGAAAGCCTTTGAAAGGAAGACATTATGAAGAAAATGGCAGTGGCCGTATGTACGGTTTTAGCGCTGGTATCCGCAGGCTGCGGAAACGAATCGTCTGTAGTCGGTGAGCATACAGAAGCGGAAGAAAGCTCTGTTTTTGAAACGACGCAGGAAGAGATGCCGGAAGAAATACAAAAAGAAACACAGCAGGAGGCTTTGGAGGAATGGAATGAGGAAGCGGCTAAGGCTGCAAAGGTTTATGAATACTGGGGGGATTTTAAAGACGAGAAGAATCTGCCCTACGCAGACGAGGCCACTGTTTCGCTGCTTCTGGATGCCTATGGGGAATTTGAGTACGAGGGAAGCTTTGAGACAGGAAGCCAGAAGTACTACAGCAAATACATAGAAAAGTATAAACGTCTGGTGGACAGTGAGGTCCCATTTTTGGACGATGAGGGGGAAGCTTTTTATGTAAATGAGTACGAGTGGCGGGAGGCGTATTCAAATGCCAGATATTACTATTATTTTTTTGACATAGATGGAGACGATGAGCCGGAGCTTGGGATTTTGGGGACTTCGGGCAATTATTTTTTGAATGTGTATGATTATGACAGGGAAGCGGACGAATTCCGCCTGTGGTACTCTGAAGGAGGCGATGCTGCACCGGGAGGGGAGAGGAAGATCTTTTGGGTAGACTTTATGCACATTGGCCTGCGGTATGGCTTTCATCAGCTGGACGCAGAGGGGAAGGAAGAGGCGGAAGGATTCTTTTTTTTCACTCCCTTTAATGAGGAGGAAACTCTCTGTGCGGTTATGGTGCCCAGGTATGCGGATGAGAGCCGGGAAATAGCGCTGACGGATGAAATGAAAAGCCGGGGCATTTATGTCACATCCTATGGCGGAATGTGGTTTTTCAGAATACCCCAGGCGGAGTTTGCAGAATTGGAAAAAGCGTATGAGGAAGCGCGTATGGAGGCGGAAAAGCGCAGGGAGGAAGTAACCTATACCTATGAGGAATTGTTTGGTGAAGAAAGTTGAAAAGCTGCGCTTTCTGAAATGCCAGATTAATATGACATTGTCAAGAGCGTCTGCCAGAGCGTCAAAGCTTGATTTGCTGAAAACCATTATGACAGGGAGGCATCTATGAACGATACAGTATTTGTAAACGGCAGGGAGTATACGATCCTTAAACTGCTGGGGAAGGGGAAAGGGGGATATTCTTATCTTGCGCGAACAGGGAATGAGGAGGTGGTGGTAAAGCAGATTCACCATGAGCCTTGTGCCTACTACCAGTTTGGAAATAAGATGGAGGCTGAAATATCGGATTACAAACGCTTGCAGGATATAGGGATTCCTATGCCCCAAATGATAGAGGCGGATATAGAAAATGAGAGAATTGTGAAGGAATATATCGCAGGCGATACGGTATATGAGCTGGTTTTAAAGGACAAACTGCCGGAAAATTGTCTGTGCCAGATGAAATCCATGTGTGATTTGTTATATAAGGCTAAGACGAACATCGATTATTTTCCAACCAATTTTATTTTACGGGATGGAATTTTATATTATGTAGATTACGAATGCAATGATTACATGGAAGAGTGGAATTTTGAAAACTGGGGAATAAAATATTGGTCAAAGACGCCGGAATTTTTGAAATATGTCAAAGAGCATTCCGGGTAACAAAATATTGGTCTTTATTTTTCTGGGAGCCTTGAGAAATCGAGGCTCTTTTTTAGATTTTAAAGAGCAATCAATTAATATTTTGCAAACAATATTTCAATGTTCCAGAAACATTAAGGATATAAAATACAAGCAACAACAAAAGGTTAATATGAATAATTTTAAGGAGGCTAAAGAAATGTCAGATTCCAAATTTGTAAAAGTGAATGAGAAAATTGCCAAGGGTGTAACCAGCGGTTTTCAGAAGATCGAGGATGGTGTTGTGGGAGGCTACAAAAAGATCGAGGACGGAGTTGTGGGAGCCTATAAGAAAGTTGAGGATGCGTTTGTAGACAAATTCCTCACTCGTGAAGGCGAATCCGTGGAGGATGCCAAAAAGCGCATGGAAGCAGAACAGGCCGCTCGTGAGGAAGCTGACCGGCAGGCGGCCGGGAAACGTGCCGCTGACCAACAGGCCGGAATGGATGCAAGTACCGATATTGGCAGAACCAGCTGACGGCTAAGGCGCTTTTTCGCTGTTTCGCAGCTGCCTTTGCTCATTATCGGGCGCTCCGCTCATAAGCTGCACAACAAGCTCTTGACAAAAAGAGCCCGGGCAAAGCATAATTGTAATAATGTATGATCAGAGAGTAGGGAAAAGATTGAAAATTAAAATTTTCAATCCGGAATTTGTGCTGCCGCACAAAGTTCCTTCTGATTACAAAGCCGCTCACACGGCAGAATGAGAGGAAACATGAAAGACAAAAGAAAAGAATACTTTTCCATTCCCAATCTGCTGGGGTATTTTCGTATTTTGCTGGTTCCCGTGTATCTGTTTTTGTATGCCCGGGCGGAAAGCACAAGAGATTATTACGCAGCTGCCGGAGTGATGCTGCTGTCTTTCTTTACGGATTTTCTGGATGGAAAGATTGCCAGGAAATTTCATATGATTACGGAATTCGGCAAAATACTGGACCCTGTTGCGGATAAAATAACCCAGGGCGCCCTGGCCTTAAGCTTTGCCTTCCGGTATCCTGCAGTTTCGGTGCTGCTTTTGGTGTTTGTATTAAAGGAGCTGATTATGGGAGCGCTGGGACTTTATATGATGAGGCGCGGATACCGCATGAATGGTGCAAGTATGCACGGCAAGGTCTGTACTGCACTTTTGGACGGAGTGATGCTGATTCTTCTTCTGGCTGTGGATATTCCGTATCTGGCGGTGAATCTTCTTACAGGAGCCTGCATGGCTGTCATGTTGATTTCCCTGACGCTGTATTTGAAAATGTATTACAGTGTCTTTCGGGATATGAAAAAATCAGGGGATCAGAAAAACAAAGCAAAGCAGCACAGTGCAGAATAGGAGAAGGGGATAAGTGCGGAAAATTGTGCGCAGAGAAAACAGGAGGACAAAGGGATGAAGGGGATCGTCATCGGGATTTTGGCAGCGGCGGCATTCGCTTTGTATGTGGCAGCGGCGTGCATTCCCTTTTACACACAGCCCCAGCTTTCAAAGGAGCAGGAAGCTCAAATAAGAGCAGAGGATTTTTATGGGGAAGCGTATCAGGGAGAGCGCGCTGGGATTCTCTCTGAAAACGGAGAGGCGCTGGAAGAGAGAGTGCGGCTGATTGCCAATGCGAAAGAGCGTATCATACTGTCTACCTTTGACATGATGTCGGACAACAGCGGGAAGATATTGATGGCGGCTTTGCTTGACGCGGCGGAGAGGGGAGTAAAGGTGGAAGTGCTTATGGATGGCTTTCCTTATTTTGCCCATGCCTGGGGAAACCCTTATTTTCTGGCCCTGGCGGGAGCGGAAAACGTGGAGTTTCGGGTTTACAATCCGGTGAATCTCCTAAAGCCCTGGAAGCTTATGGCCCGAATGCACGACAAGTATCTGATCGCAGATGAGGATGTCTATATTCTGGGAGGCAGAAACTGTTACGATTATTTTTTAGGAGACCATGACGGTTATAAAAATTATGACTGGGATGTGCTTGTGCTTACAAAGGCAGGCGCCTCCCTTGATGCGCTTATCAGCTATTTTACCTCTGTCTGGGAGAGCGGAGACTGTGTAACCGTGGGGAAGAGTGCCTTTTGGAGCCATAATCCTTCGGTGGAAAAAGCGGCTGGAGAGCTTGCCGCCCTTTATGAGGAAATAGAGGCAAATCACCCCGGATGGCTGAAGGAGGCGGACTATGAGCAGATGACGGTTCCTGTGCGAAGTATAAGTCTGGTGTCGAACCCCGTTCACACCGGCGTAAAGGAGCCGGTAGTGTATTACACTGTCACAGAGCTTTTATCCCAGCCGGGAGAGCAGGCTTTTTTCCATACGCCTTATATTATGTGCAGCAGCTGGATGATGGAGCGGCTTTCCCAGGTCTGTGAAAAAAATCCTAATATTACTATGATGACCAATTCCGTTGCCAACAACGGAAATCCCTTTGGCGCGGCGGACTATTATGTGCACAGGGAGGAAAT
This sequence comes from Candidatus Acetatifactor stercoripullorum, assembly GCF_944382095.1. Lineage (NCBI taxonomy): Bacteria > Bacillati > Bacillota > Clostridia > Lachnospirales > Lachnospiraceae > Acetatifactor > Candidatus Acetatifactor stercoripullorum. The sequence continues at coordinate 8,053 of NZ_CALWMU010000040.1, read as the reverse complement.
TTTGGAAACGGGGCTGCAGGTTTTGGAGTATGACAGCGGCGTTTCCTACCACGGAAAATGCTTTACTGTTGGGGACAGGCTTTCCGGGGTGGGCTCCTTTAACTGGGATATGCGAAGCGTCTATATTGACACGGAGCTGATGCTGGTGATTGACGGAGAGGCTCTTAACAGGCAGCTGCGGGAGGCTATGAGCCGCTATGAGGCGGAAGCATTTTTGATTCGGGACGGGGAGGGCGTGAGGGCGGACGGCGCCAAAATGCAGGAAATGGATAAAAAACAGGAGCTGCGTGTCCGTCTCCTTGCCCCGGCTGCCAAGTGGTTTCGCTTTATTATGTAGAGAGGGTAACGGATGAGTGAGAATATATTGATTGTGGACGATGAACAGGAGATCGCGGACCTGGTGGAGGTATATCTGAAAAATGAGGGCTATCAGGTATATAAATTTTATAATGGCGCAGACGCCCTAAGCTGTGTGGAAACGACACCCTTAAGCCTTGCCATTTTGGATGTGATGCTGCCGGATGTGGATGGCTTTGCCCTGTGTCAGAGAATCAGGCAGAAGCATTTCTTCCCGATTATCATGCTGACGGCAAAAGTGGAGGATATGGACAAGATCACAGGGCTTACACTGGGAGCGGACGACTATATCACAAAGCCCTTTAATCCGCTGGAGCTTATGGCCCGTGTCAAAACCCAGCTTAGAAGGTACAGGCGCTATAATATGGCGGACGCTTCCCAGTCTGAGGAAGAGGAGATTGATATCCGTTCCCTGCATATTGCAAAGGACAGTCATAAATGCACCCTGAATGGAAAGGAGCTGCAGCTGACGCCCATTGAATTTAACATTTTGTGGTATCTGTGCGAGCACAGGGGCAGGGTGGTCTCCTCAGAGGAGCTGTTTGAGACAGTGTGGGGAGAAAAGTACCTGGACAATAATAACACGGTAATGGCTCATATTGCCAGGCTTCGGGAAAAAATGAAGGAGCCTGCCAGAAAGCCGAAATTTATCAAGACAGTGTGGGGGGTGGGCTATACCATTGAATAAACGTGCAGACAAGCGGGGACGAAACAGAGGCTATACCCATAAAAGTGCGGTTACAAGAAAAATTCTGATACAATATGTACTGTCGCTGATTGGATTTGCAGGTCTTTTGCCGGTTTTGGTGATCCTTGCATGGCAGTTTTGTTCTTCCATAACTTGGTACAGCTCCGATCCACTGTGGCGTATCTTAAGCTGGGTGCGGGATTATATTATTTTGGTGGTGGCAGTTGTCTTTCTCATCGGCTGGGTGCTTATCACCTATTATTTTATCTCTAAGCCCCTGCGCTATCTGGATCAGGTGGTGGAGGCCTCCAGGCAGCTTGCGCAGCTGTCGGAAACGCCCATCCAGCTGCCGGAGACCATGCACGGTGTGCAGGATGAGATGAACCTGGTGAGGGAGCAGGCCCTTCGCAATGCGGCGCTGGCCAAGGAGGCGGAGCAGCGAAAAAACGACCTGATTGTTTATCTGGCCCACGACCTAAAGACGCCCTTGACCAGCGTAATCGGCTATCTGACCCTTTTGCGGGATGAGCCTCAGATATCGGAAAAGCTTCGGGAAAAATATACGGGAATCGCTCTTTCCAAGGCGGAACGGCTGGAGGATTTGATCAATGAATTTTTTGATATCACAAGGTTTAATCTGACGGCCATGACCCTGGAGACAGAGCGGGTGAACTTAAGCCGCATGCTGGAGCAGATTGCCAGTGAGTTTGAACCCATTCTGGGGGAAAAGGAGCTTTTCTGGGAGCTTTCCATTGAACCAAATGTGGAAATTGTGTGCGATCCGGACAAGCTGGAGCGGGTGTTTGACAACCTGATCCGCAACGCGGTAAATTACAGCTACAGCAACACTGGCATCCGCATGGGCCTTTTTCAAAAGGAGGGATTTGCGGAGGTCAGAATCTGCAATCAGGGGAAAACCATTCCCAAGGAAAAGCTGAACCGCATTTTTGAGCAGTTTTTCAGGCTGGACGCCTCCCGTTCCTCCAAAACCGGCGGCGCGGGCCTTGGACTTGCAATTTCCAAGGAGATTGTGGAACTGCACGGAGGACAGATTACAGTGCAAAGCGCCGAGGAAAAAATTTTGTTTACCGTCAGGCTTCCTCTTTCGGGAACACCGTCATAAAATTGTAAGAAATTCGGAAGAAAACCGTAAGCAAACAAGAAAAGAAAACGAAAACATAAAAGCTTTTGTTTTGCTACCATCAAGGTATCGAGACAGAAGCTTTTTTCTATGCGGCAGAATGGGAGGTAAAAATGAAGCGTTTAAAAAATGTTGCAGTGATTTTCGGCGGATGCTCTCCGGAATATGAGGTGTCCTTGGAATCTGCCTTTGCAGTCCTTGAAAATATGGACAGGGAAAAATACAACCCGGTGTGCATTGGGATATCCAGACAGGGAGACTGGTTTTATTTTACCGGCGATATTATGAAAATTAAAGAGGACAGGTGGCAGGAAGCAGGAGAGTGTCTGCCGGCCTGCCTGTCTCAAAGCCGCTGTGACCGGTGCCTGTATGTGTTTGAGGAGTCCAATATCGTAAAGCTTCCCTTGGACGGGGCCTTCCCTGTACTCCATGGAAAGAACGGGGAGGACGGCACCGTACAGGGACTGATTGAGCTTGCAGGGATTCCCCTTGTGGGCTGCGGTGTGCTGGCCTCGGCGCTGTGTATGGACAAGGACAGAGCCCACAGGCTTGCAGCTGCGGCAGGAGTGGCTGTACCCAGATCCTTTGCGGTGGAGAAAAGCACGCCAAAGCAGGCTGTGGTGGCCTTCGGCGAGGGCACAGGCTATCCTCTTTTTGTAAAGCCGGTGCGGGCGGGCTCCTCCTTTGGGGTTTCTAAGGTATCGGACAGGGAGGCTCTTTTAAAGGCGGTGGAACAGGCTTTTTCTTATGACGACCGGGTGCTGGTGGAGGAGGCTGTTGAGGGCTTTGAGGTGGGCTGCGCCGTTATGGGAAGGGACAGGCTTAAGACAGGGGAGGTGGATGAGATCGAATTGTCCGGCGGATTCTTTGATTACACTGAAAAATATACGCTGAAGACCTCGGCGATCTACGTGCCTGCGCGGATATCTCCCGGCAAATCCCACGAGATCAAGGAGACTGCAAAGCGTATCTACAAGGCGCTGGACTGTAAGGGCTTTGCCAGAGTGGACATGTTTCTTACTCCCCAGGGCAGGATCGTCTTTAACGAGGTAAATACCATTCCGGGCTTTACACAGCACAGCAGATTTCCCGGCATGATGAAGGCGGCGGGTCTTTCCTTCAAAGAAATGCTGGATCAGATTTTAGAGGAGGCGGTAGAGACTTGAATACAGTGCTTTTGACGAAAAAGGATGTTTACAGAGGAAACCTGATATTGGTTAACAGCCATTGGGAATATCAGGAAACGTCAAAGGATTCCCTGCTTCCTGTGCGGGAGGGTTTCCCCGTCCTGCTGCAGAGGAGGGCGGTAACGCTGCTTTCCAGCCTTATGGAGGAAATCCGGGGCTGGAACCATATTGTGCCGGTGAGCGGCTACCGCTCCTATGAAGAGCAGCAGGAAATCTGGGACGGCTCCCTTCAGGAAAATGGAAGAACCTTTACGGAAAAGTTTGTGGCCCTTCCCAGGCACAGCGAGCACCAGACGGGGCTTGCCATTGATCTTGGCTTAAAGCAGGAGAAGATTGATTTTATCTGTCCTGACTTTCCCTACAGCGGCATATGCCAGCGCTTCAGACAGCGGGCGGGAGACTATGGCTTCGTGGAGCGCTATCCGGCGGGAAAGGAGGCCGTGACAGGCATCGGCCATGAGCCCTGGCATTTCCGCTATGTGGGGATGCCTCACGGGGCTATTATGAGCAGTCTGGGACTTGTGCTGGAGGAATACCTGGATTTCTTAAAGGAGTATGTTTACGAAGAAAGACCCTATCGGTATGAAAGGGCAGGAGCGGTGATAGAGGTATCCTATCTGCCCTGTACCTCGGAGAATGTCCAGCTTGGGATGGATGAGGGGATTCCCTATTCCTTCTCCGGAAACAACATGGACGGCTATATCATTACCAAATGGTGCCTGGGCGGGAAAGGAGCGGTTCTGGGAGGTGTGGGAGCGTGAATGCAAAAAAGAGAGCGTATGAGCTGGGAGGACTGGATGTGTTTCGCCTGGCGGCCGCTCTTTTGGTGGCGGCGATCCACACCTCTCCCCTGGAGGATATAAGCGCAGGTGCAGACTTCTTCCTGACCAGAATTCTTGCCAGGATAGCGGTGCCCTTTTTCTTTATGGTGACAGGGCAGTTTGTGCTGGGCGGCTTTGGTGTGGCCAGCCATGTGAAGAAGCTGGCCCTTATGTACGGCGGCGCCGTGTTACTATATCTTCCCATTGGAATTTATGCGGGACATTATGAGGACATCGGGATTTGGGGACTTTTGCGGATGCTTCTTGTGGATGGAACCTTCTATCATCTGTGGTATTTCCCCGCATGTATTCTGGGAATCGGCGTGGTGTGCCTGCTTCGGCGCATGCTGCCTGAAAGGCTTTTGCTGCCTGTGTGCGTCCTTTTGTATGGGATGGGGCTTTTAGGAGACAGCTATTTCGGGCTTCTTGCCTATGCGCCGGGGATAAAGCAGGCTTATGAGCTTTTCTTCCAGATTTCCTCCTACACCAGAAACGGATTGCTTTTTGCCCCTTTGTTTCTTCTTATGGGATGGAAGGCTGGAGAGACCTGGGGATTGAAAAAGGGAAAACTGACAGAAAAGCCCATTTTCCTGGCGGCTGCTTCACTGGCCTTCTTTGGCCTTATGACGGTGGAGGGCTTTACCCTTCGGTTCTTTGGGCTGCAGCGTCATGACAGTATGTATGTGATGCTGGCGCCTTGCATGTATTTCCTGTACCGATGGATTATGGTCTGGCAGATCAGGCAGAGGAGGGAGCTTCGCACTGTCTCCGCCTGGTTTTATGTGCTGCATCCCGCTGTGATCGTAGTGGTGCGGGGAGCTGCAGGAGTGCTGGGCCTTACCGGTGTTTTGGTGGAAAACAGTCTGGTGCATTATCTGGCGGTATGTGTGGGTTCTTTGGCTGCTTCGGTGGTTCTTCTTTGGATGGGGAGGGCATTTTCCCGTAAAAGGAAGGATAGAGAAAGGGCCGCAAAAACCGCCAGGGCCTGGATTACTCTGGATAGGCAGGCGCTCAGAAGGAATGTGGCGGTTTTGCGGGAAAATCTCCCAAAGGACTGTGAGCTGATGCCCGCAGTGAAGGCCGACGCCTACGGGCATGGAGCGGCGTTGATCGCAAGGGAGCTTGCAGCCTGTGGCGTGGGGGCCTTTTGCGTGGCGGAGATAGGAGAGGGAATTGCCCTGCGAAAGGCGGGAGTCCGCGGAGATATTTTGGTACTGGGCTATACGGCCCCCCAGGAGGCTTCCCAGCTTATCCGCTACGGCCTGACCCAGACAGTGATCGATCTATCCTATGCCAAGGGGCTGAATGAATGTCTCAAAAGGAGGCTTCCTGTGCATATTGCGCTGGACACTGGAATGCACAGGCTGGGTGTGCCGAGAGGCGATATGGAGGCTCTGCGGGAAATCTTTGGAATGAAGAGGCTTTCGGTAAAGGGGATTTTCACTCATCTTTGTGCGGACGACACAAATCTGGAAGAGGACAAGGCCTATACCAGAATGCAGGCCAGAAGGTTTTTCCAGACGGTGGAGCGGCTTTCGGCGGAGGGCTTTGACTGTGGAAAAATCCATTTGACCGCCAGCTATGGAGTGGTGAATTATCCTGCCCTTGGCGGCGATTATGCCAGAGTTGGCATCGCCCTGTACGGGGTGTTGAGCACAAAAAAGGACAGTGAAGAATGCAGGCTTCCTCTTTCGCCGGTGCTTTCCTTAAAGGCCCGGGTGGCTTTGATCAAAAAGCTGCATAAGGGGGAGGCCGCAGGCTATGGGCGAGCTTTCGTGGCAGAGCGGGAAATGACCATTGGGGTTGTGACCATCGGCTACGGGGACGGACTTCCCCGCTCCCTGTCCTGTGGAAAGGGGGCGGTGCTCATCAGAGGGCGCCGGGCTCCCATTCTGGGACGCATCTGCATGGATCAGACCATTGTGGATGTAAGCGACATCAAGGAAGTGTGTCCCGGAGACATTGCCGTGGTGATCGGCAGGTCGGGGGAAGAGGAGATTGGCGCGGGGGATGTGGCCGAATGGTCCGGCTCCATCACAAATGAAGTACTGAGCCGTCTGGGCAAAAGACTGGAGAGAGTAATAGATTGAAAAATCACTCTGATGAGCTGATTTTTCAATCCCAAATTTGTGCCGGAGCGTCACAAATTTGTCTGATGGCAGATGAGAAACCGCCTGCGCGGATTTCTCATCGCCCCGTCGCGTAAAAACGCTCTGGAATGGATGATTAGATTGAGGAATGAGAGAAATATGAGATCACAGATAGAGCTGATTGATGTAAGTGGGGCAAAAAGGCGGAGGAGACAAAAAAGGAGAAGAAGGCTGCGGCTGGTATTTAGAATTTTTGCAGCGGTTTTTCTGCTGGGGGTTTTAGGGCGGCTGCTGTGGGGAACGGGGTTCATGGAGGAGCTGTCTGCTTTCACAAAGCTTCCCTGGCCCTTTGGAAGCAAAGAAGAGCAGGAACAACTGGAGCAGATTTATGCGAAAGAGGACAGCTATCCGCCGGAGCTTTTGGAAGCCCTGGAAAAAAATCCGGAGCTGCTTTCCTTTGTGGAGGGATATCTTTCCTCCGACGGCAGTGTGACGGGAGGACTGACGGAGGAAGAGCTGTCACAGGATTTCCCATTGCTTTTGCAGTATGACGCCCGCTGGGGATATGCGCCCTACGGAGACAACAATATTGCGCTGTCGGGCTGTGCGCCCACTTGTCTTTCCATGGTGGTTACAGCCCTTCGAAAAAATGGGGATGCGCCTCCCAACGTAGTGGCTGATTATGCCATGGAAAGGGGCTATTATCAGGACGGTGTGGGCACCATGTGGAGCCTGATGACAGAAGGAGCGCCGGATTTTGGCGTCCGGGGAGAGGAGATCGGACTGGATAAAAACCTGATTTTTGCAAGACTAGAGGAAGGCTCTCCCATTATCTGCAGTATGCGTCCCGGAGATTTTACCACCACAGGACATTTTATTGTGCTTGTGGGGATACAGGATGGGAAGATTGTGGTGAACGATCCCTACAGCAGGGAGCGCAGCGAAAAGCTGTGGGATTATGAGACCTTGGAGTATCAGATCAAAAATCTATGGGCATTCAGTCTTTTGTGACAGACATGCCCATGTTCTGCGCTCCTCTTGTGATTAAGCTTCGATGAGTCTGGCCTTTTTTAAGGCGAGATAGATTACCGGAATCAGAATCAGCTGCAGGAGGATACCCGGAAGGGTGCTGATAAAATATGAGGAAGCCCATAGGGAGAAAGAATAATTTCCGGCAGAAAAAAAGAGAGCCCTGGCCAGACCGGCGATGATGCGTCCCGCAAACATGGCGGCGATGAGGCTGAGGTAAAGGTTCAAAGTGAGACTTTTCGTATGGATAAGCCTCATGAGAAGGCCGGAGAGGAAGCCGTAGGCGGCCAGCTCTAAAATCATGGAGGGGAGAATGGCCATGCCGGGCATTCCTGTGAGCAGGCTGGACAGTACAGGCCCTAAAATGCCGCATAAAAGCCCAAAGGGCCAGCCGCACACCAAACCGCATAAAAGTACGGGAAGGTGCATGGGAGACAGCAGGGTGCCGGCGTTTGGAATCAGATGCAGCGCTATGGGGAGTACAATGCAGAGTGCAATGCACATGGCGGTAATCACTGATTTTTTTGACAGGGTTAGTTTTTTCATGATAATTTCTCCATTCTGCGCCGCCCTTTATGGGAAAACGACATTGTGCCGGGCAGCGCGCAGACACATACAAAAAAATGCCGCGAAAACAAAGCTCTTTTTCGAAAGAGCACAAGCCTTCGTGGCATTTTTCCATTCATATTTTCTATTTCTTATCATACACGGTCGGAAGAATTTGTCAAGATTTTATTGAA
>NZ_CALWMU010000039.1:0-27911 GCF_944382095.1 Candidatus Acetatifactor stercoripullorum | reverse complement strand
GCATTTTTTGAAAGTTGCGGATAACTGGACGCAGCAGATTTATCCGGTGGGGATAATTCTGCGGAAACTCAAGCAAAATTTTACATTGACTTTCTCCACCGTCCTGTGCTATAGTACAGGATGTATGGAAAACAGATTCACAGAGTCTTCCATGCAAATATTTTTTGGCAGCTTTGGCTGCATTATTGATTGAGTTAAAAGCTCAAATTTTATAAGTTGGTTACTATAAACCTGTGCAGCTGCACACCTAACTTGTGAAACGGTCAATAAGAGTAGTAAAAGTAAAATATTTGCTATATAGACTCTAAAAACCCAATATCTGTCCATTTTCATACCATGAAAATACCGTAAGAGACGAATCCTTTCTAAAAGAGGATTCGCTGCAAACGTCACAGATACCGACTATCCAAGCAGGCAGGCCGCACAGCGGCTGCCTGCTTTTTTGCGGTGTGTCCGGCGGGCGTATGCCAGCAGGGTCAGGGCCGGAATTACCAGAGGAAGGAAATCCTATGAGCGAGAAAATCACATTATATGGCTTTAACAACTTAACAAAGTCTCTGAGCTTCAACATTTACGATGTGTGCTATGCGAAAACCCAGAGGGAGCAGAAGGATTATATCGCTTATATTGACAAACAGTATAATTCCGAGCGTCTGACCAAAATCCTCACAAATGTGACGGATATGATCGGAGCAAATGTGTTGAACATATCCAGCCAGGATTATGAGCCTCAGGGGTCTTCTGTAACCATATTGATCGCGGAGGAGAGCATGATTCCTGCAGGTGACACTACTGTGGCGCATCTGGATAAAAGCCACATTACGGTGCATACCTATCCGGAATATCATCCGGAGACTTATCTTGCCACCTTCCGGGTGGATATTGACGTGGCTACCTGCGGGGAAATCACGCCCCTTTCCACGCTGGATTACCTGATCGGCTCCTTTGACTCGGATATTATCACAATGGATTACAGGGTGCGGGGCTTTACCAGAGATGTGGGCGGGCACAAGCTGTTTATGGATCATCATATGACTTCCATTCAGGACTACATCAACAAGGAAATTCTGCGTCGCTATGACGCTGTGGATATTAACGTTTACGAGGCAAATATATTTCACACCAAGATGTTGATTAAGGAGGTGGATCTGCAAAACTACCTGTTTAACAGCGATGTGTATGAGCTGCCGCCGAAGATACGCCTGGAGATTATGGATAATCTCCGGAGAGAAATGATTGAGATATTCAGCGGGAGAAATATTTACTGACAAAGCTTGTTTTGTGGCAAAGAGGAGAGGTGAAGGCCGTGGGGAGATTTAATCAGGCAAAAGCGCCGATCTATGAAGCGCTGGAGGAATTCAGGCAAAACAGAATCGTACCCTTTGACGTCCCCGGGCATAAGAGAGGACGGGGGAACCCGGAGCTGGTGGAGCTTCTGGGTCAGCAGTGCGTGGGAATTGATGTAAACTCCATGAAGCCTCTGGACAATTTGTGCCATCCTGTTTCAGTGATCAGAGAGGCGGAGGAGATTGCCGCAGAGGCATTCGGCGCCGCCTATGCCTTTTTGATGGTTGGAGGAACCACCTCCTCAGTACAAAGCATGGTGTTTAGTACCTGCAAAAAGGGAGACAAGATCATTCTTCCCCGCAATGTCCACCGCAGCGTCATCAACGCGCTGGTGGTAAACGGCGCAACGCCCATCTATGTAAATCCGGAAACGGATAACAGGCTTGGAATTGCGCTGGGAATGCGGGTATCTCAGGTGGAAAAGGCCATCCGGGAAAATCCCGATGCAGTGGCAGTTTTGGTAAACAATCCCACCTATTACGGTATATGCTCCGATTTAAGAAGCATTGTAAGGCTGGCCCATGGATACGGCATGAAGGTGCTGGTGGATGAGGCTCATGGAACTCACTTTTATTTCGGTAAGGATATGCCCATATCAGCAATGGCTGCGGGGGCCGATATGGCCGCAGTGAGCATGCACAAATCAGGGGGGAGCCTTACCCAGAGCTCCTTTCTTTTGACGGGACCGTCCATGAATCCTGGCTATGTGCGCCAGATTATTAATCTGACCCAGACTACCAGTGCCTCTTATTTACTGCTGGCAAGTCTTGATATTTCCAGAAGGAATCTGGCCCTTCGGGGAAAAGAGGAATTTGCCAGAGTCATAGCGCTGGCGGAATACGCCAGAGAGGAGATCAACCGTATCGGAGGCTATTACGCTTACACGGCGGACCTGATCAACGGGGACAGTATTTTTGACTTTGACAGAACCAAGCTTACGGTAAATACTCTGGGAGTGGGGCTGGCCGGCATAGAGGTTTATGATCTGCTCAGAGATGAATATGACATACAGGCGGAGCTTGGGGACATTGCCAATATTCTGGCTTATCTTTCCATTGGAGACAGGGAGCGGGACATTGAGCGGCTTGTCAGTGCAATGGCGGAGATCAAGCGCCAATATGGAAAGGACGGCGCGGGGATGTTTAGCCAGGAATACATCGATCCCAAGGTGGCGGTGTCTCCACAGGACGCTTTCTATGCGGAGAAGGAATCCTTGCCCCTTTTGGAGACCAAGGGAAGGGTGTGCAGTGAATTCGTCATGTGCTATCCGCCCGGGATTCCCATATTGGCTCCCGGAGAGGAGATTACGGAGGACATTCTCAATTATATTCTCTATGCCAAGGAGAAGGGCTGCTCCATGACGGGGCCTGAGGACGCGGCCATTGAACGCCTGAATGTGCTCAAGGAGGTATGGGCCTAGGAAAAGCAGGAAAATGAAAGGCAGGAAAGCAATATGGAATTATGGTTTTCGGAACCTCATACGCCGGACGTAAAGCTGTCGATCCGGGTGGACAAGCAGCTTTACAGCGGGCAGAGTGAGTTTCAGAGGATTGATGTGTTCCAGTCAAAGGAATTCGGGCGTTTTCTTACGCTGGACGGGTATATGATGCTTACGGAGCGGGATGAATTTATTTATCACGAGATGATTACTCATGTGCCCATGGCGGTGCACCCCAATGTAAAAAAGGCGCTTGTGATCGGCGCGGGAGACGGCGGCGTGATCAGGGAGCTGACCAGATATCCCGGGGTAGAGCAGATAGATATGGTGGAGATCGACGAGCTGGTGGTAGAGGTCTGCAAAAAGTACCTGCCCCAGACCGCCTGCAGGCTGGAGGATGAGAGAGTTTCCATTTATTATGAGGATGGTCTGCGGTTTATCCGCTCTAAGGAAAATGAATATGATCTGATTATTGTGGATTCCACGGACCCCTTCGGGCCGGGGGAGGGGCTGTTTACCAAGGAGTTTTACGGCAACTGCTATAAGGCTCTTAAGGAGGACGGCATTATGGTGAATCAGCACGAAAGTCCCTTCTATCAGGCTGACGCCATCGCCTGCAAGCGGGCCCATAAGCGTATTGTGGAAAGCTTTCCCATCAGCCGGGTATATCAGGTGCACATTCCCACGTACCCTTCTGGACACTGGCTGTTTGGATTTGCCTCCAAAAAGTACCATCCCATCCACGACCTGAACGGGGCTGCATGGAAGCTTTTGGGCATTGATACCAGATATTACACCCCCAAGGTGCATCAGGGAGCCTTTTACCTTCCGGCTTATGTGGAGGAGCTTCTGCGCAGCGTGGAGGGAAGAGAAGCGTCCCTGTAAGTTCAGCTTTGTGGGAAGATAAGCAGGCAGGAAATAAATAGAGATAAACAGAAACAGGAAATGGAAGGAGAACCTGAATATGCTGGAATTCAAATATGACACGCAGCTTTTGATCGAAGGAGAGGGTCTGGACGAGGATGTGATCAGCGACTATTTTACCAATCACTTTCAGGGAGACTGCCTTCTGGCAGTGGGAGACGACGAGCTGATCAAGATTCATTTTCACACCAACGAGCCTTGGAAGGTGCTGGAATACTGTGCCTCTCTGGGGGAAATCTATGATATTGTGGTGGAGGACATGGACAGACAGGCAAGGGGACTGAAGGGCTGAGGCTTTCGGTCTTTCCTGCAGATAGATTCAGGAAAAAGGGACTGGAAGAAAAGCGGCAGGATACTGTCGGCAGAGAAAAGGAGAAAATTATGGGAAAAATATTGGTAATCGGCTGCGGCGGCGTTGCCGGCGTCGCCATTCAGAAGTGTGCAAAGTGTGCGGAAACCTTCGAGGAAATCTGTATTGCCAGCCGCACCTTGAGCAAATGTGAGGCATTGAAGGAAAAGCTTGAGAAAACCACCAAGGCGGTGATTACCGTGGAGCAGGTGGATGCGGACAAGGCACAAGAGGTGACGGCGCTGATCAAAAAGGTACAGCCTGACCTGGTGCTGAATCTGGCGCTGCCTTATCAGGATCTGGCCATTATGGACGCCTGCCTGGCCTGCGGCGTAGATTATGTGGATACCGCAAACTATGAGGCGGAGGACACGGAGGATCCCAAGTGGAGGGCCGTTTATGAGAAACGCTGCAAAGAGGAGGGCTTTACCGCTTATTTTGACTACTCTTGGCAGTGGGCCTATAAGGAAAGATTTGAAAAGGCGGGGATTACGGGACTTTTGGGGAGCGGCTTTGACCCCGGCGTGACCAGTGTTTTTTCCGCTTACGCCTTGAAGCACTATTTTGACGAAATTCATTATATTGACATTCTGGACTGCAACGGCGGGGACCACGGCTATCCCTTTGCCACCAATTTTAACCCGGAGATCAACCTGCGGGAGGTGTCCGCAAACGGCTCCTACTGGGAGAATGGCCATTGGGTGGAAACAAAGCCCATGGAGATCAAAAGAGTGTATAACTTTGACCAGGTAGGGGAAAAGGATATGTATCTGCTGCACCATGAAGAGATTGAATCTCTGGCAAAGAACATTCCCGGCGTGAAGCGGATACGCTTTTTCATGACCTTTGGACAAAGCTATCTGACCCATATGAAATGTCTGGAAAATGTGGGAATGCTTCGGACCGATCCTGTAATGTTTGAGGGAAGAGAGATCGTACCCATTCAGTTTTTAAAGGCGCTGCTTCCTGATCCGGCGTCTCTGGGTCCCAGGACTGTGGGAAAGACAAATATCGGCTGCATTTTCACCGGAGTGAAGGATGGAAAGGAAAAATCCATTTATATTTATAATGTGTGCGATCATCAGGAATGCTACAAGGAAGTAGGCTCCCAGGCTATTTCCTACACCACGGGCGTTCCGGCTATGATCGGCGCCAAGCTGGTAATGGAAGGGGTATGGAAAAAGCCCGGCGTGTTTAACGTGGAGGAGTTTGATCCCGATCCCTTTATGGAAGCCTTGAACGAATACGGCCTTCCCTGGAAGGTAGAAGAAAATCCTGTGCTGGTTGAATAACCGGCACAGGATTTTTAAAATCCATTGACTTCCTTTTGGAAATACAGTAAGGTTAATCCTTAGATGTGTTGGCAGTACGGAGGTGGATCATGCTTATTTTAGGAGTTATGTGCGCGGGGGTGCTTGTTGGAAGATGCTTTCTTCCCGAAAACTTTTTCCAGAAAAAGGGTAAAAGACTAAACGGGTATCTGCAGACTGCCTGTACAGCCCTTTTGATTTTTGCCATGGGAATCAGTTTGGGACGGAAGGAAAATCTTTTGGGAGAGCTTGCTTCCTTAGGGGGAAGCAGCTTTCTGTTTTTTGCTCTTCCCACCTTGTTTTCTATTCTGTTGGTGTATGCCCTCACCTGGCGGTTTTTATGTGACAAAAGGACAAAGGAGCATGAGGACGGGGAGACAGAGCTATGACACTGATTGCAATTACTGCTTTGATTCTGGGAATTATTTGCGGGGCATGGGGGGCAGACAACTCTCTTATCCTGAAAATTTCTGAGCATAAAGACCTTATTTTATATATTCTGATGTTTTCTGTGGGCATCAGCATCGGTATGCACCGGGGATTTTTCAAAAAAATCAGACAATATCACATAAAAATATTTCTGATCCCCCTGGGAACCATTCTGGGGTCGCTTTTGGGCGGCGTTTTGTGCAGTTTGATGACAGGATGTCCCTTAAGCAGCGGCACTGCGGCGGCAAGCGGACTTGGCTGGTACAGCCTTGCGGGAATCACCCTGGAAAGCCTATCCGGTGCACAGATGGGAAGCATCGCTTTTTTAAGCAATCTCATGCGGGAAATTTTTTCTTTTTTCAGCATTCCCTTTTTATCCAAAAAGCTTAACGGCTATGCCTGCATTGCTGCAGCGGGGGCAACCAGTGAGGACACCACGCTGCCCATGATGATAAAGTATACCGACGAGGAAACTGTGGTGTTTTCCGTGATCAACGGAGTGATCTGCTCTGCCTTTGTGCCCGTGCTGATCTCCCTTTGCTACGCCCTGTTTACCTGATTCTTGACCATGGATACAGGGATATATTATAATTTTTATGGAATAGGGTACTAAATTCCTGTGAGGTTACACATTGCACATTTCAACACAGACACGCTTTCGCTCCGGGCTGGCTGCAGCGGTACATAAGGCTGCAGGGGACGCAGCCTAAGTACCGGCGGCCAGCCAGGGTCTGCTTTTGAAATATACAATGTGTAACATTACAGGATATAAAAATATAGGTTTCACAAGTATTTAAAACTTAGAGGTATGGATATGACAATAAAGGAGCTGCCTACCCCTTGCTATATTGTGGATGAGGGGCTGATAGAGGAGAATCTGAAAATACTTGCGGGGGTGATGGAGCGGACGGGGGCCAGAATTTTGCTGGCCCAAAAGGCCTTTTCCATGTATGCTTTGTATCCCATGATCGGCAGATATCTTTCCGGCGCCACAGCCAGCGGATTGTATGAAGCAAGGCTGGGCGCCCAGGAGATGAGAGCGCCTTTGGAAAAAGAGGGAAAGCATTGTGAAAATCATGTATTTTCCCCGGCCTACAAGGAGGAGGAGATTCCGGAGCTTTTGGAGTATTGTGACCATATTGTATTTAACTCCTGGAACCAGGTGAAAAAGTATGGAGAGAGAGCCAAGGCTTTGGGAAAAAGTATCGGACTGCGCATCAACCCGGAATGCTCCACCCAGGAGGGACATGCTATCTACGACCCTTGCGCTCCCGGCTCCCGGCTTGGGGTGACCAGAAAAGCCTTTGAGGAGGAGATCAGGAAGGACGGCGGTTTTCTTTTGTCCCTGCTGGACGGATTGCATTTCCACACGCTCTGCGAGCAGGATGCGGACGCCCTGGAGGAGACTCTGAAGGCGGTGGAGGAGAAATTCGGAGGCTATCTCAAGGGCATGAAATGGATCAATTTCGGAGGAGGGCATCATATTACCAGAAAGGGCTATGATATCCCCCGGCTGGAACGATGTATCCGGCATATGAAGGAAGCCTATGGACTTACGGTATATCTGGAGCCGGGAGAGGCCGTTGCGCTGAACGGGGGCTTTCTTGCAGCCTCTGTGCTGGAGGTGGTTCACAATGGAATCCATATTGCCATTTTGGATACCTCGGCGGCCTGCCATATGCCGGATGTGCTGGAAATGCCCTACCGTCCGCCGCTGCTTCACAGCGGGGAGCCTGGGGAGAAGCCCTATACCTATCGGCTGGGAGGACCCACCTGTCTGGCCGGGGATGTGATCGGGGATTATTCCTTTGACCAGCCCTTACAGGAAGGAGACAGGCTTGTCTTTGGGGATATGGCGATTTATTCCATGGTAAAGACCAATACCTTTAACGGGATGCCCCTTCCCTCCATTGTTTTGAAGGACAGAACCGGGGAATATAAAATATGGAAGCGTTTCGGCTACGAGGATTTTAAGGAAAGGCTTTAACACAGCGCATCAGAGACAGCCCTTGGAGAAACAGCAGAAAAATAGGAAAGAATGATAAGGAGGGATCCATATGCGGATCATAAAGGATACAACGCCTCTTGAGGACGGCTACCGTATGCCCGGGGAATTCGAGCCCCATCAGGGCTGTATTATGATATTTCCGGAGCGGCCGGATTCCTGGCAGTACGGAGCCTACGCGGCCAGAAAGGCTTTTGTGAAGGTGGCGGAGGCCATTTCCTTTTCCGAGCCGGTGACGGTATGCGCTTCCGCAGCACAGTATGACAATGCAAGGGCGGCGCTCCCCGCACATATTCGTGTGGTGGAGATGTCCAGCAATGATTCCTGGGCAAGGGATTATGCTCCCACCTTTGTGAAAAACAAGGAAGGGCAGATCCGGGGCATTGACTGGGGCTTTAACGCCTGGGGAGGGCTCTATGACGGGCTCTATTTTCCCTGGGATAAGGACAACCAGATGGCAAGGAAGCTGTGCGACCTTTTTGAAAAGGATGTGTATGACAAACGGGATTTTATTCTGGAGGGAGGCTCCATCCATGTGGACGGAGAGGGAACCTGTATCGTGACGGCTCCCTGTCTTTTGAGCAAGGGAAGAAATCCTCAGATGAGCCGTGAAGAGATTGAAGAGACGCTGCGCCAGTATCTGGGAGTGTCCGTTGTGATCTGGCTTCCCTGTGGAATTTACAATGACGAGACCAACGAGCATGTGGATAATATCTGCGCCTTTGTCAGGCCGGGAGAAGTAGTTTTGGCGTGGACCCAGGACAAGGAGGATGTACAGTATGAAATGTCCAACGCCTGTCTTGCGGCGCTGGAACAGGCCAGGGACGCCAGGGGAAGAAGCCTTAAGGTGCACAAGCTTCCTCTTCCGGGGCCGGTGACGGTGACTAAGGAGGAGTGCGAAGGGCTGGATTCCTGCGACGGAGAGCCTACGAGAATGCCCGGGGAAAGGCTGGCGGCTTCTTATGTAAACTTTTATATTGCCAATAAAAATATTGTAATGCCGGGATTTGGAGACCCTATGGATAAGCTGGCAAAGGAGACGCTGCAGGAGCTGTTTCCGGACCGCCAGGTGATTCAGATTTATGCCAGAGATATTCTGATTGGTGGAGGAAATATCCACTGCATTACCCAGCAGATTCCGGCAAATATATGAAAAATTCACAGGGAGGTATCTATGGAACAGGTGACGGTTGCGGCGGTGCAGATGTACTGTAATCGGGAGAGAGAGGAAAATATAAAGGCGGCGGACAAGCTGGTGCGTCAGGCGGCGGCGGAGGGGGCGCAGATCATTCTGCTGCCGGAGCTGTTTGAAACCTGGTATTTCTGTCAGGAAAAAAAATATGCTTCCTATGAGCTGGCCTATCCGGCGGAGGAAAATCCTGCGGTACGCCACTTTCAGAGGGTGGCTTCCGAGCTGAAGGTAGTGCTGCCTATAAGCTTTTTTGAGAAAAGCGGGAATACCACCTACAATTCGGTGGCGGTGATCGACGCGGATGGCACAATTTTGGGCATCTATCGTAAAACCCACATTCCCGATGATCATTTCTATCAGGAGAAATTCTATTTTACACCGGGAGACACAGGATTTCAGGTGTGGGACACTGCCTATGCCAGAATTGGAGTGGGCATCTGCTGGGATCAGTGGTTCCCGGAGGCCGCAAGGTGTATGGCGCTGATGGGCGCCCAGCTTCTCTTGTATCCCACGGCCATAGGCTCCGAGCCCATTATCGGATGCGACAGTATGCCCCACTGGCGGCGCTGTATGCAGGGACATGCGGCGGCAAACGTGATGCCTGTGATTGCGGCAAACCGCATCGGGGAGGAAGTGGTGCTTCCCACTAAGGAGAACAACAATCAGTCCTCCAGCCTTGTGTTCTATGGTTCCTCTTTTATTACGGACGAAACAGGAGAAATTCTTTCGGAGGGGGACCGGATCCAGGAGAAGATACTCCTTCATTCCTTTGATCTTGAGAGCATTGAGAAGCTTCGGTTTGAATGGGGGCTTTTCCGGGACAGAAGGCCAAAGATGTATAAAGAGATCTGCAGATAGAAGGCGGATTCCCCAAAAGCCTTGATTCAATAGATGAGCGGAAAATTCTGTGGTATACTATGACTGAAAAATTTATTGCCATTAGGATTGGGAGGTTGATGCTGTGGATAAGATTAAGGACGAAAAGTTAAGAGAAATTTTACAGGAAATGGCGGAACTTCTTCACCGGGTATATGGAAAGCGTCTAAAAGCGGTGATTTTATATGGCTCAGTTGCCAGAGGAACGCAGACAAAGGATTCAGATGTGGATATAATGGTTCTGGTGGATGGTACGGACTCGGAACTGCGGAAATACGACGAAAAGCTCAGCGATGTATCTACTGATCTGGCGCTTAAATACCTGAGAGTATTTTCTATAATTGATGTAAAATATCAGGAGTACATGGAGTGGAGAACAATTTCCCCGTTCTATAAAAATGTGGATAAGGAAGGCGTTGTGGTTTATGCAGCTTGATATTCAAACATTGTGCAGATACAGGCTGGAACGTTCCAGAGAAGATCTGCAGGCGGCAAGAGTGAATCATGATGCCGGGCTGTTTAAAGCATCAATTAACCGTTCCTATTATGCGATTTTTCATGGAATTCGTGCGGTGAATATTTTAGATGGATTTGATGCATCAAAGCACAGCTCTGTTATTGCCCACTTTAACCAATATTTTGTGCATACTGGAGAATTTGATCGTGATATATATAAGATCATTGACGGGGCATACCGAATACGGGAAAAATGTGATTACTCGGATTTTTTTCTGGCATCAAAAGAGGACTCTGCTATTCAGCTTTCACATGCGGAAACATTTGTGAAAACGGTAGAAGAATATATACAAAAGAAGGGAAATATGGCGGAAAACGATCCTGTTGATAGAAAACGTAGAAATTGAAGGTTCTGGGTGTCGGCTACAGCAGAATTCCCTTTTCCTTAAGCTCCTGACGAATCAGGCCCAGGGCCTTTTCGGAGGGAGCTTTTATGGTGTGATAATGAAGATCCTCCGTCAGAGCCTTTAAGGGCTTTGAGCTGCTCTGGGACAGCCGGGCGCAGAATTCCTGGGCGTCCTGGATATCATTGATCACAAGGTCTACCCGGATTTGTCCGTAGAGGTCGTGATCGATAAACACGTCCAGCATACTGCCGCCAAAGTCCACGATGGAACGCATTTCATCCAGGGTTTCTTCTGCGGTGTGCTTTACGGCGATGACAGCGGTGCAGCCCTTTCGCATATCCTGGGGATGAAAGAGCATATAGCCCTTGTTGGTGGAGAGGATATTGCGGTTTTCGGCCCTGAGGATAGCCACATCCTGTACGATAATCTGGCGGCTTACGCCGAAGTGCCCTGCCAGCTGGGAGCCGTTTACAGGCTCTGCCCTGCTGCTTAAATATTCCAGAATCCTTTTTCTTCTAAACGCTGCGTCGTTCATGGAAATTCCTCCCTGTTATCTGATGACTTCCCGTTAATTTACGATTTTCGCATTGGGATAAATGCGCTCCATCCGCTCGTCCGGAAAATGGCTGTCTAAAAAGCTGTTCACAGCCTGGGCAGCTTGGGAGACATTCTGCTCTGCGGCGGAACCCTGGGTGTTGCGCTGGGTGTAGCGCGCCAGGGCTGCCGCAGATACAGCCATATTAAATATCATAAATACAATCAAAAAATTACACAGAATAGCGCCAAAGCGTTTGGGCAGCTTCTCAATCAGGCGGGACAGGCGTGGATAAAGGAGCTTCAGCCATACAACGGCGGCAATTCCCCAGAAAAAGCAAAACAGCAGGTTGATGCGTCCTCCCAGGTTAAAGGTATAGCTGCTGTAGTCCCAGAAGATGGTGCCAAATACCAGCTCTGTAAAGACGCTGCAGATATATTCATAAGCGCCGCCCAAAAGAGTGCCTGCGGCAAAAATATATCCGTCGCTTTTATCTTTATAGCGGTAGAGAAGTCCTGTCAGCAGCGCGCAGGCAAGACCCCAGACAATGCTGAAGGGACCGTAGACGACACTGCTCCGGCTCATAAGCTCTCCTGCGGTGATATAGCAGAAGATAGTCTCTACGATATCCCCCAGAAAGGAACCTATGAAAAACAGGCAGAACAGCTTGTAGAAGCTGCAGCCCTGGGCAAAGACCTGGGATTTTTCTTTCTTTGCGGCAGCCGCCTGGGGATTAATGGCGGGGAAGGATTTCTGCATACGGGACTGTACCCGCTTGGTCAGGGCATTTTCCAACAGCTTTGAGGTTTCCTGCATACCTTCTGTGAGCTGGGACAGCCGTCTGGCTCTGGATTTCATTCCCAGCAC
This sequence comes from Candidatus Acetatifactor stercoripullorum, assembly GCF_944382095.1. Taxonomy (NCBI): domain Bacteria; kingdom Bacillati; phylum Bacillota; class Clostridia; order Lachnospirales; family Lachnospiraceae; genus Acetatifactor; species Candidatus Acetatifactor stercoripullorum. The sequence goes on along the minus strand of NZ_CALWMU010000039.1, from coordinate 15,776 downwards.
GGAAACAGCGGTGGTGATAAAGTCCACTGCCAGCAGTCCCCAGAGCACCCACAAAAGAACTGTGGCCAGAAACTCCGGTATCAGATCCAGCAAGGAACATAGCAGAGGATTCACAAACAGCATGGTGATTACTGCCAAAATTCCCCAGAGGAGACAATACCGCAGACAGATATAGCCGCCTATGTTAAAGCGTATGTGTGAATAATCCCACAGCTTTTGATGAAATATTTTCTCCAGGGCAAGACCTGTAAGGTATTCCAAAACTGCGGCCACGAGCATTCCTCCCAGAAACAGGAAGAAAGGATTTTCCGTAAGCTCCGGCAGAAAAATGGCAAACAGCGCTGAGCCAAAGCCGTAGATGGGGCACAGGGGACTGTTTACGAAGCCCCGGTTTATGAATTTCCGGCGCTGCAGCGCGGCGGCGCATACTTCAATACACCAGCCCGCAAAGGAATAGATAAAAAACAGCCAGGAAATTTGCAGCAAGTTATAAGTCATGTCAGGTTCCCTTTTCTTTAGCTGATAAATTTAAGAATCATTATATACTGCTTTGCCAATCATCATACCACAGGCCGGGCCGAAAAGTAAAGACGGACAGACCGCAGGGAGGGTTGGAACGCCTACTGGATGCAGAGATCAAACTGTCCTCCTGTGAGGGTAAGGCGGATTCGGTACAGATCGTGGTCCCAGGAGGCTTTAAGCCTGGGGTCTGTGACCGGGAGCGTATCAATGGCGAAAAGCTCTGCTCCCCGGAAAGAGGCGCTGGAAATTTCTTCAAAAACAATTTCTCCGCAATCCCCAGAATTCATTTTGACAGAAGGAGCATAGTAGGTAATGAGGTTTAAGGTGACGTTTTCACAGTTGGTGCAGTCCGTTAGTTTTATTTTATTTTCCTTTTTCCACAGAATCACCTTCCGCACGTAGGAGGGGGAGGCGCCGTCCCCGGCAAGGCAGGCATTTTCCGAAAAAGGATATGCCTCAGAAAGCTCCATGGAGATGGAGGCCTTATCCTGATCAAAGGCAGTCTTCACCTGGGTGGCCCGGAAGGCGGCTCCATCTCTTTGATCCAGCCCGTCTAGGGTGGGAAGGTTGTGATAGCAGGACTGCATGGTCCAGATTTCGTAGCGTCTTTCGGAGAAGGTTTTCTTCGTATAGCTTTCCACGCCGATATCAATAAACAGAGGCTTTCCGTCCTTGTAAAGGGTAAAGCTGCCCGTATCGTTGTGATTGTGGCTGTCTGCGTTGTCCCCGGCCTTTACCGCCAGGGAAAGCAAGGGGCTTCTGGCCACAAAAAGTCCCACGCTTGGGTAGAAAATATCCTCCGGGAGAATGTCCGCAGGATTTTCCCAGGCAAAATCTATCATCTCCTGGGAGCAGAAGGCGGTCTGCAGCCTGTAGTAGAGGCTGATGCCCTCATCATTGTAAAGAGCGAAGCCTGATCTGCCAAAATCCCTGGCGCCAAACAGCATCAGAGCACGCTGCCCGGTACGCTTTCCGAAAAGATATTCTCTGGCCCCGGCGTATCCCGGCGTGGCAGAACAGTCAGAAAAGTTAAAATAGCAGTTGTCCTTCACATGGACGTTTAAAATATAGGAGGCAATATTTTTAATTTTTTCCCATTGAAACAGGGGGGCAAAAAAGCCGCCTGTGACCTGATCCAGAATGTCCAGGGCGCAAAACAAACAAAGCCCCGCATGGCGGTAATAGTGGGCGCCCTCGTCGCAGCAGCCGTCCTCACCGTAGCCTGCAAGAAAATAGTCGCAGCTGAAAGCGGCCTTTTTTAAAACCTCAAGCCTGGTCTGCTCGGGAAAATCTGCTAAAAAGGCAGTAATCAGCACATTCTGGGTACACCACACGGTCCAGTTGCACATCTCCTCCCCGTCTCGTCCCATCCACCAGAAATGCTCCGTGAGATAGGGCTGTAATATTCTGTTTTCCAGTTCTCTGTGAATTCTTTTTGTAATAAAGGGGCTGATCTGATCCAGCTGTTCGGAAAGCAGATATAAAATGCAGGAAAGCTGCGCGCCGGTCTCACAGGAAAACAAATCCAGTACAGGCCTCTCAAAGTCCGGCAGAATAAACTGCTCACTGTCCCGGATATAGCTGTTGTGGGGCGGAATCTGCCAGGCACTTTCCTCGCACAGGGCATAGATGCCGTTGATAATATCGTCCAAAAAGCGGCCTTCTCCCTCTACGCATTCTGCAAGCACAAGGCTGTTTAGAGCCTTGCGCCTGGAAAAATAAGGATCCTCGTAGACCGCCCGGCTGCCGGTTCTCTTAAAACTCATATAATCAGTGGCCCGGATGGGAGGATAAGCAAAGGACAAAAAGGATTCTCCCTCCTTTATGATCTTGTGACGGATTTCTTCCGGAAGCCCCTGATAGGCCTGCCTGTCTGAGGCGGTCGGAAAGGGAGAAAATGCCTTGAGAAGGCTCTCATTCTTTCCTTTTTCCCTATTTTTGGACAAAGCATCCAAAAAAAGAGAAGCAGCCTGACCGCACCTGTTTTCCATAATATCTCTCTCCTTTTATATTATCTATATTGAGCATTCAGGTATTCAGTGGGAGACATGCCCTCCAGCTTTTTAAATACCTTGCTGAAATAAAAGGCGCTCTCAAACCCCAGCATCTCCGCAATCTCGTATACCTTAAGGTGCCCCTCCTGCAAAAGCTTTTTGCTCTCCCTGATTTTGCAGGAATTTACATATTCGGAAAAGCCGGTCTCATTATACTTTCCGAAAAGCTGGCTTAAATAATTGGGGCTGATTCCGAACACGGCGGCCACCTCGTTTAAGGAAAGCCGTTCTTTCACATGTTCATTGATGTACTTTTTTACATTGGCCACAATATGGTTTTTATAATCACGGCGGCGGTCCTCAAAAAGCTGACACATTTGCCGGCTGAAGGACTGCAGCCAGTTTATGACTTGCTCCACGCTTGTCTGCTTGTAGATGGAGCGGTATCCCTCCGGATTGTCCTTGAAAAATTCGGACAAAATGGATTCGCCGTTCTGAAGCAGGGAGATGGACAGATAGAGGATATTGCATGCGGCGTCCAGGGCCTGGACATAGTAGCTGGGATGGAGGGCAAACAGTCCGCAGATATCGTCTATGGTCTTTTGCAGAATTTCCGGATCGTATTCTTCAAAGGCTCTTGTCAGCTCCTGCTTGAACAAGCTGATATTAAAGGAGCTGTGATAGGAATCCTCCTTCAGACAGTCCTCAAAAAAGGAAAAGGGGCGGTAAGTGTCCGTCATAAGACAGGCCTGTCTGGAATACTGATAGGAGTCGCTGATGCCCTGAGGCGAGTCCGTCAGGCTGCCGATACCGCAGTGAAAGGAAACATTGTAGTATTTTTCCAGGGTCGTGCTGATTCCAGAAAGAATACCCCGGATTTCCCTCCCATAGTCCTTGCTCTCCCGGCAACTTTCGGATATTGTGCTATAGCAGAAAATCAGGGCAAAATGCCGGATATCCAGAGAAAGGGCATAGCAAGGCATATATTTTGCCGCCAGCTCCCGTATCATCTGCATGGAGGAAACAAACAGGGAAATCTGTTTTTCCCTGGGAAGCTGCTCCGCCTGGGGACTGGTCATTTCTCCGTAGCAGCATACATACCCGCCGTAACCAAAGTCCAGATTCAAATCCCGGCTCTGCAGCGTAAACTGCTCCTCGGATTCAAAAAGATTGTTTAACAGGCGGATAAAGAATTTGTCATAAAAGGGATACACAGCGGTGGAGGCGGCGCCGTCCCGCTCCTCTATCCGGCGGATAGCCGCCAGCACCCTTTCTATGGCCTCGGAAAGGGTGTCGGCGGTGAGCTCCAGCTTTACCAGATAATCCGTTACCTGATAGGTGAGGGCCTCCTTTGCCATATGGAAATCCTCGTAGCTGGTGAGAATGATAAAGCAAGGCTTTTCATTTCCGTAACGCTCTCTGCAGATACGAATCAGATCTAAACCGCTCATCACGGGCATTTTAATATCCGTCATCACGATATCAGGACGTTTTTCCTCTATGATCTGCAGCGCCGCCTGGCCGTTTAAGGCCGTGGCGCATATCTCAATGTTGTATTTGGACCAGTCCAGCATGGACTTGATTCCTACCTGAACCAGAGGTTCATCGTCAACAATTAACAATTTATACATATTTAATCTTTCCTTCCTGCACGTCGGCCGGGGATATGAATGGACATGGTGGTATAGGCTCCTTCTTCGCTGGCGATGGTAATGCCATAGGATTTCCCAAATTCATACTGCAGCCTCTTGTGAACATTGCTGACCCCGATTTCCCGGAAGAAATCAGTGCTGTTTTCCTGATTATCAACCAGAATCTGCTGTGCCTTATCAGGAGAGATGCCCACACCGTCGTCTGTGATGTCGATGCAGAGCTGGGGAAGCCCATCAGGAGAATCCTCTGCTTTTTTTTCGCAAAATGCGTTTATGGTGATGCGTCCTGTGGTTCCCTTGGGCTCTATCCCATGAAAGATGGCGTTTTCCACCAGGGGCTGCAGGGTAAATTTGATAATCTCGCAGTCATAGATGAACTCCTCTTCCACATGAATCTCCAACGACAAGGTGCCGCCGTAGCGATAGCTCTGTATGGTGAAATAATTTTCCACCAAAGAAAGCTCCTCCCGTATGGGGATTAAGAGACTGGTTCCCTTGGAAACGCTTTTTAACAGCCGGGAGAGGGCGGTGGTCATCTCCGCAATGCCACAAGCTCCCTGAATGGTGGCCATCCATTTGATAGAATTCAGGGTATTGTACAGAAAGTGGGGGTTAATCTGGCTTTGGAGCATTTTATATTCCAGATCCCGTTTCTGCTTTTCATCCTCAATGCGCTTATTCATTAACAGGTAAACGTCCTCAGACAGGTCATTGATGCCCCGTCCGATATCCCCCAGCTCATGGTTCCATTCTATAGAAGGATCACGGCTGAAATCTCCGTCCGCAATCCGGAGCATCTTGGCCTGCAATTTGAAAACGGGCACATGTATCATACGATTCAGGATGATCATAAGAAGGATGCCGATTCCCAAAATCCCGATGAGAATGCCTGCTAAAATGGCCCACCACAAAAGCTGCTGGTTAAACAGCTCCGAATGGGAAATGCTCTGACTGATGTAACAGTCCGGCATATTTAAGGCTGAGGTCACAACGATCCGGTTTCTGCTGTCCGACGTTCTTATCTTAGTTACCCTGATATTGTCTGTTATGGCAGATTCAGTCAGGTCCTTAAGCATTTCATAAGAACCATCCAATTCCTCGAAGGCGCCCTCGCGGTAAACATAGTTGTGATCTCCCAGGGTCAGATAAATGTTGCTGTCCTCCGCAACATTGTAGCGCCTTAAGGGGGAGGCAAACAGCTCTGTGGACACCTCGATGAACAGGTAGCCCCCCTGAACAGAGTTATACTGATAGGTGATGGGCCGGATGATGGGGAGGACGGCTCTGCCCTTGCGGTAAAAAGGGTCATTAATCAGACCGGTGGAAAAATTGTAGGAGGTATCCTCCAAAAGCTCCTGAAAAAAAGAAAGCTTAGGGACCTCCTGCGCCAGATCGCTTGTGGAAGAGTAGGAAGCGCTGACGATCTGCAGGAAATGATCTCTGGTAATGACAGCCACCCGGGGCATATAGGCATTGGAAGCGTTATTGTTGTACTCCTCATTGATTCTTTCATAGGTGGATACAGAGAGAACGGAGCCTGGATTGGGATTGTTCTCAATATATTCCGCCACCTCAGAATTGGTCTGAAGGAAGCGTACCATAAGGTAGACATTGTCCATGCTGCCGTTGATGGTATCGGTTAAAAGCTTCAAGTTGGTCTCGGTTGATTGAATCAAGCTGTGCTGCAGATATTTTTGAAAAATATAATAGCTGGCAAAGCTGATAATCAGACACATGCCAAACAGGCAGGAAACAGTGAGAAACAAAATCCTTTTCTGAATCCTGCCGAAGGGGCGGCTTGTCTTGCTCAAAGACCGTTCCTTTTCTTTTTTTTGAACCATAGAAATCCCCTGTTTCTGCAATAATAATATCAAGTATATCATATTTCGGCCCGCATGGGGAAGCAGAGAACGGATAACTTAAAAAATTACATCATATTAAAAAATAGTGCAGATTTTGGAAGCTCTTTCAGCAAAAGGGCGTAAAATTGTGAATAAATTTTGAATAGAATATTAAATTTTTCCATGTAAAAGAAGGGAGAAATTTCATATACTTTATCTGTAATCAACGGAAGGGTTTGAGAGAGATCAAAACCCATCAGAACAGGAGGATTGTGTATGAAAAAGAAAGTGCTCAGCATTTTGCTCACCGCAGCTATGGCGGCTACGCTGCTTGCAGGCTGCGGCGGTACTGAGGAGACTGCAGGCGGAGGAAATACAGCGGCTTCCGATGCCCAGACAGCGACCACCCAGGAGGCGGCATCTGATCAGGCGTCAGAGGCTTCTACCGAGGCAGCCGGGGAAGCAGTTACCCTCAAGTGGGCTATCTGGGATCAGGAGACCACAGCTTACTGGAGCGATCTTAAGGAGGCATATGAAGCATCCCACCCCAATGTAACTATTGAGATGGTAGACTTAGGCTCCACAGATTACATGACGGTTTTGGCAACGGAGCTGTCCGGAACAGGTACGGATTTCGATCTGGTAACCATCAAGGATGTTCCCGGTTATGCAACCCTGGTACAGAAGGGCTCCATTCTTGCCTTAGACGACTACATAGCAGCAGACGGCATTGATCTGACTCAGTTTGCAGGCACCACCGATCAGGTGACTGTGGACGGAAGCCTTTATGAGCTGCCCTTCAGAAATGACTTCTGGGTGCTCTTCTATAATAAGGATTTGTTTGATGCAGCAGGCGTTGACTATCCCACCAACGATATGACCTTTGAAGAGTATGACGCTTTGGCCAGAGCGGTGACGGACACCACCTTTGGCTCTCAGGTATACGGCGCACATTACCACACCTGGAGAAGTGCGGTACAGCTGTTTGGCGTTTTGGACGGCGAGCACACTATTTTGGACGGCGAGTATTCCTTCTTCAAGCCCTATTATGAGATGGTGCTGAATCAGGAGGCTGACGGCGTGTGCAGAAAGTACACCGATTTAAAGACTGAGGGACTTCACTATTCCGCAGCATTTTCCGGTGGAGATGTGGCTATGATGAATCAGGGCTCCTGGTTTATCTCCACCCTGATCACCAACCTGGCAAGCGGCGAATATGACGCAGACCTGTGCGGCAACTGGGGCATTGTAAAATACCCTCACGCAGAAGGCGTTGAGCCTGGCTCTACCCTTGGAACCATCACCGGCATTTCCATTACCACAGCAAGCGACAACCCCGATGAAGCATGGGAGTTCGTGAAGTGGGTAAGCGGTGAGGAAGGCGCAGCAGTTATGGCTTCCAGCGGAAACTTCCCTGCAATCATGACTGATGAGATTAGAGATGCCATCAGCGGCATGGAGGGCTTCCCCACCGACGAGGCAAGCAAGGAGGCGCTGAATGTGTCCAATCTGTACCTGGAGGTGCCGTACGCTCCCAACGTATCTGAAATCAACTCTCTGCTGGATTCCTACCATGGAAGCATTATGACAGGAGAAATGACAATTGACGAAGGTATTGCGGCTATGAATGACGGAGTTTCCCAGATTCTGGCACAGTAAAAAGGTATTGAAAGGGGCCGCAGGCGACTGCGGCCTCTTCCTGTAAGGTAGATCACTGCAAAACAGATTATTTACGATGCCATCGTGCCCATTGCACCTTTCAACACAGACACGCTTTCGCTCCGAGCTGACCGCAGCGGTACATAAGGCTGCAGAGAACGCAGCCCAAGTACCGGCGGCCAGCAAGGGTCTGTTTATGAAATATGCAATGTGCAGAATTAGAGATATCAATATTTTAGTTTTGCAGCGATCTATTCTGTAAGACTTTGAAAGGAGAGTATCCATGCCGAAAGTAGATGAGATTCAAAAAGCGGAAAAAATAAGCTCTCTGCAGGGGGAGCTTACCCAGCTGATCGCGGCGGTGCGTACAGAATTCGATGAAAAGAAAAAGAGAAAAATGATCGTAAAAATCGGAGAGTACAACCGCCGGATTGATAAGCTGAAATCGGGCAGGCTTTTAAGCCGGGAGACAAAGAGGGATATTGTGGCATATTCCTTTATCGCGCCCAACTTTATCGGATTCTGCGTCTTTACGCTGATTCCCATTGTGTTTGCATTTGCCCTGGCATTTTTGGAGTGGGACGGAAGCAATCCCATAAAATGGGCCGGACTTGACAATTTTGCAAGACTGGGAAATGATATTTTCTTTAAAGCGGCGCTGAAGAATACGGTTATTTATTGTATCGGGACCGTTCCTCTTACCATGGTGGCCTCCCTGGCGCTGGCCATTGTGCTGAACCAGAAGGTAGTGGGAAGAGGCATCTTTCGTACTCTGTCCTTTTTCCCCTATGTAGCGTCCCTGGTTGCCATTACAGCCGTGTGGAAAATGCTGTTCCATCCCTCCAAGGGCCCCATCAATAACATACTCTACACCGTGTTTCATGTGGCCCAGGAGGATCTGCCCCAATGGTTCAGCGGCGGGCTGGTGCTGCTTTCCATGATTTTGTTCAGTGTGTGGAAATACATGGGCTATTATATGGTGATTTATCTGGCGGGCCTGCAGGGAATTTCCTCGGAGCTGTATGAGGCAGCCAGCTTAGACGGCGCCAACACCTGGCAGAAATTTCGTTACATCACCTGGCCCCAGTTAAGCTCTACCACCTTTTTCGTAGTGGTTATGTTGACCATCAACTGTTTTAAAGTATATGATATTGCTATCATGCTGGCTGGCGGCGGAAGCGGCGAGCTTACCACATCCGCCACGGTTTTAGTTTACTACATTTATCAGAAGGCGTTTATCGACTGGGATCTGGGCTATTCCAGCGCAGTGGCAATGGTATTGTTTGTGATGGTGCTTTTGGTTACCATTATTCAGTTCAGAGGCCAGGCGAGAAAGGAAAGGGCATAATGGCTTATTTATCATTGAAAGTTTTGGACAGGGACGGAAATACCATTTGTGTAAGAAACGGCGAGGATTTTGTGGATTTGGTGTGTACCCGCACCTATGAGGAGGGGGATCGGATTGTGCTGGAAACCTCCGAAAAAAATATTCATGTAAATCTGCAGGTGGACGACGCATTGGGTTCTGCCTTTGTGTACATAACGGACAATGTTTCCTATGAGATACCATTTGGCGAAAAGCGCATCAGCTATTCCCCCAAGGTATTTGCGGGAGCAAGGCATTATCTGTATGCGGAGACGGCCTCAAAGGAGGAGGTTTCCCGCTATCGGAATCTTGCCCTGAATCCTGCGGACCAGCATCGGGAGGTACCCTGTTACCCCCACGCTACGGCAAATGTGGAGACCAGAGGAGAGAGTGTGTTTGCCGCAAAGAACGCCATAGACGGTGTGAGAGCAAATCTCTCTCACGGAGAATGGCCCTATCAGTCCTGGGGAATCAACAGACAGGCTGATGCTGCCATGAAGGTGGACTTCGGCAGAAAAATCCGCACCGGCAGGGTGGTGCTCTACACCCGGGCCGATTTTCCTCACGACAGCTGGTGGACCCAGGTGACCCTCCGATTTTCCGATGGGAGCAGTCAGGATTTTACCCTGGAAAAAACAAACCGTGCCCAGACGCTGACGTTCCCGGAAAGGGAGATTACCTGGCTTGAGCTGGGAAACCTGATCAAAGCCGACGACCCTTCGCCCTTTCCTGCCTTAAGCCAGATAGAGGTGTACGGTTACGTGGTGCTTTGAGCCATAAAATAATCTTTGACAATTTTGATCATCTTTCGCAGGAGCCGGACAAGAGAGGCGTCCTGCGGGAAAGGTATGGGAGAATATGAGATCAGCACATAAAAAAGCCGTTTTAGGCAAAGTGATTGTATACATCATACTGATTGTGATCGCGCTGGTCATGATCATTCCCTTCCTCTGGATGCTGTCCGCATCCATCAAGAGCGACAGGGAAGTATTCCAGATGAATCCCTTTGTATGGATTCCTGAAGAACCCAAGTGGAGCAATTACTCTGACATTTGGACCCAGATTCCCTTTGCAAGATTTGTGGGAAACACGGTATATCTTACCGTTATTGTCACCTTTTTGCAGCTTCTGACCAGCAGCTTTGCGGCCTATTCCTTTGCAAAGCTGAATTTCAGGCATAAAAACGGGCTGTTTCTGGCCTATATAGCAACCATCGCCATGCCCTGGCAGGTATACATGGTGCCGCAGTTTATCATGATGCGCCGTATGGGACTGAATGACAAGCTGCTTGCCATTATCTGTCTGCAGGCGTTTTCGGCCTTCGGTGTGTTTATGATGAAGCAGTTTTACGAGGGCATTCCCGACGATCTGTGTGAGGCCGCCAGAATCGACGGCATGAGCGAATACAGGATTTACGCAAAAATCATGCTGCCCCTGTCAAAGCCAGCGCTTTCCACACTGACCATCTTTACCTTTGTGGCCACCTGGAACGATTACCTTGGGCCCCTGATCTATTTAAAGACCCAGGAAAAAAAGACCATTCAGCTGGGACTGAAAATGTTTATCAGCCAGTATTCCTCGGACTACGGACTGATCATGGCCGGCTCCGTGCTGTCCTTGATACCGGTGCTCATTGTATTTTTGGTACTTCAAAAATATTTTGTGGAAGGCGTTGCGTCCACAGGACTGAAGGGATAAAATAGAGGCAGAAAAGATAAGGAAAAGGCGGTTTACATATGGCGATTGCATTTGAGGGATATCCCAAAATCACACAGAGTGAAATCAATGAGGCCCTTGACTTCTGCAACAGGCAGATACTCCATGTGCTTCCGGAGTTCACAGAGGAGTTTCAGAACGCGTACAGCGAAAACGGATTTTATAAGCCCATTCCCAACAGGGACTGGACCTGTGGCTTCTGGACCGGAGAGATATGGCTGGCTTATGAATATTCCGGGGATGAGAGGCTGAAAAAGGCGGCTGAAATACAGATACACAGCTTTCTTGAGCGGATTGACAAAAAAATCGAGGTAGATCACCACGATATGGGCTTTTTATATTCCCCCTCCTGCGTGGCGGGCTATAAGCTCACAGGCAGCAAGGAGGGAAGAGAAGCGGCCATTAAGGCGGCGGATCAGCTGATCACCAGATACCATCCGGTGGGAGAATTTATTCAGGCATGGGGGCCCATGGACGCCCCGGAAAATTACCGTCTCATCATCGACTGCCTGTTAAATCTGCCCCTTTTATACTGGGCTTCCCAGGAGACGGGAGATTCTAAGTACAGAGACATTGCGGAAAAGCATATCCATACGGCGGTTGCCAATGTGATCAGAGAGGATTATTCCACCTGGCATACCTTTTTCTTTGATATGAAAACGGGGGCGCCGGACCACGGCGCCACCTGCCAGGGCTACAGAGACGGCTCCGCCTGGGCCAGAGGACAGGCCTGGGGTGTGTACGGCATGGCCCTTGCCTACCGTTATACGGGAAGGAAGGAATACATTGATTTGTTCCGCCATGTGACGGAGTATTTCCTGACCCATCTCCCTAAGGATCTGGTTCCCTATTGGGATTTGGAGTTTACGGACGGGGATGACCAGCCTAGGGATTCCTCCTCGGCCTCCATTGCGGCCTGCGGCATGCTGGAGATGGCAAAATATCTGGAGCCGCAGGAGGCAGAGCATTATAAAACCATTGCCGCACGAATCATGAAATCCGTCTATGACAATTATGCCGTAAAGGATATGAACACATCCAACGGGCTGGTGCTGCACAGCACCTATTCCAATCACTCACCTTATAACACCTGTAATCATTACGGGGTGGATGAGTGCAATTCCTGGGGAGATTACTTCTATATGGAGGCGCTCACCAGAATGAGCAGGGATTGGGAGCAGTATTGGTAAAAGCCGTCTGGAGAGGACGTTATTTGACGGCTGGGGAGGAAGTTCAATGAAGGGTATCAGATGTGGAGAATTACATACGAAAAAGGATTTTCAGGAGCTGATGCTGTCTGTTTTGGAGCCCTTAAAGCCCCATTACAGTAAGGGGAGGGCAAGACTGGACCTGGGTGTGACGGCGGCCCATTATGATCAGGGAGCTGTGTGGATGGAAGCCTTTTCCAGGCCCCTTTGGGGGCTGGTGCCCTTTTGGGCGGGCGGCGGACGAGACAGCGGCTTTGAAGAAATTTATCAGAGAGGCTTAAGCGCCGGAACGGACGAAAACAGCCCGGAGTACTGGGGGGAATGCGGCTCCTTTGACCAGCGCTTTGTGGAGATGGCAGCAATTTCCTATGGCATTTTGTTTGCCCCACAGATCGTCTGGGACCCCTTAAGCGAGACAGAAAAGGAAAATCTCAGCAGGTATCTGAACAAAATCAATGAGCATCCGCTGCCGGTGTGTAACTGGATTCTGTTTGCGGTGCTGGTGAACATTGCCATGAAAAAGGCAGGAAGGCCCTACAGCCAGAGGATGCTGGAGGAGTATCTGGAAGGGCTGGAAACCTTTTACCTGGGAGAGGGATGGTATCAGGACGGAGATTCCGGGCAGAAGGATTACTATATTTCCTTTGCCATTCATTTTTATTGTCTGGTGTATGCGAAGGTGATGGAGAAGGAGGATGCCGGACGCAGCGCTCTGTATAAGGAGCGGGCCATGACCTTTGCCAGACAGTTTATCTATTGGTTTGACGAGGACGGGGACGCCATTCCCTTTGGCCGCTCCCTGACCTACCGGTTTTCTCAGGTGAGCTTTTTTGGCGCCTGTCTGCTTGTGGGAATAGAGCCTTTTCCTATAGATGTGATGAAGGGACTGATCGCAAGGCATCTGCGAAGCTGGATGGAGCGCCCTATTTTTGACAGGGACGGGATTTTAACCATCGGATACGGCTATCCCAATCTGATTATGGCAGAGCGGTACAATGCGCCGGGCTCGCCCTACTGGGCCATGAAAACCTTTGCCTTTTTGATGCTGCCGGACGAGCATCCCTTCTGGCAGGCCAAAGAAGCGCCTCTTCCCGCTCTTTCGCCGGACTGCCCAATGCCTCAGGCAGATATGTTTGTGCGGCATTATGGAAACCACACCACAGCCTTTGTGCCGGGAGTTTACAGTCCAAGCGGACACGGACAGACTGCGGCCAAGTATGGCAAATTTGCCTATGACAGCAAATTCAGCATCAGTGTGGCAAAGTCCTGCTTTGAGCTTCATGAAAATGCCCCGGACAATATGCTTGCCTTTGTGATGGACGGCTATGTGTATGTGAGACGTATCTGCATGGAGTCCAAAATCACGGACACGGGCGTATTTTCCAAGTGGAGTCCTGCTCCGGGGATTATAGTGGAGACTACGGTGACTCCAAACGAAAAGGGGCATGTGAGACGCCACCGGATTATCAGTGACAGAGAATGCACCGCCTTCGACTGTGGCTTTGCCATAAGACGGGAGGAAATACCCGATGACAGGGGAACCTCCGGAGCCTGTGACACCGGCTTTTCCTTTACTGAGGATAAAGGCTGGGCTCAGGCGGGGAACAGAGATTCCTTCTGCAGGGTGGAGGCTGCCCATGGGGAGGGGCATGTGATCCTGGCGGACCCCAACACCAACCTTTTGTATCCCAAGACAGCCATTCCGGCGGTAAAATATCAAATCGTAAAGGGAGAACAGGAGCTTGTCACTATCGTGACGGCAGATATAAAGGGGGATGGAGGAAAGCTCTGAAAAAATTAAATTTATCTTGACAATAATACGAATCCGTACTATTATACATGGTACGGATTCGTATTTTGTGTTTTGCAGAAGTATTTGGAGGAAGCAATGTGAAAAAAAACGAGGACTATTCGGAAGCGATACAACGTCTGGTGAACGCTATCAATAAAATTGACGGAGCCTATTATTTTTGCGCTAAAAGTATGGGAATTAAGGAAAATACGCTGGCTCTTTTAAGCGCATTGGATGATGGAAGGGTCCATACCCAAAAGCAGATATGCGAGGACTGGCTGATACCGAAAACTACGATAAACACGGTGGTAAAGGAGTTGATTGAAGAGGATTACATTCTTCTTGGAGCCGCCGGGCCCACCAGGGAAAAGACCATTCTCCTGACCGAAAAGGGAAGGCAGTATGCGGATGGCATACTGAAGCATATGAGGCTGTCGGAACAGCAGGCGTTGGAAAGTACCCTTCAGAATTTTTCTCCTGAGTTTGTTGATGCCTTCGAATGCTTTTCAAAGAATCTGTGTGATGAATTTCAAAAGAGAATCTTGGACAGAAAAGAAGAGAGGAAGGAAATATGAATTCACAGACCTTATTTTCAAAGACCCCGCCCTTAAAGCTTTTTTTTATGGCCTCGCTCCCCGGCGCAGTAGGGATGCTGGCCTCGGCTCTATATCAGCTTGTGGACGGTATTTTTGTGGGCCGTTTTCTGGGAGAGACCGCCTTTGCGGCGCTGAACCTGGCAATGCCCTTTGTGATTATCAATTTTGCCCTGGCTGACCTGATCGGTGTGGGCTCCTCTGTTCCCATTTCCATAAGCCTTGGAAAAAAGAAAACTGAGGAGGCCAATAATATTTTCACCTGCGCCTGTATTATGATTGTGGGGGCAGGAGCGGTGGTGGGCGCCATTTTGTATATTGCTGCCCCCGGGCTCATCCGCCTGATGGGTGCAGAGGGAGATTTTGCGTCTCTGGCCGTGCAGTATCTGCGGGTGTATGCCATCTGCTCTCCGGTGACCACCCTGGTGTTTGCCACGGACAATTATCTGCGCATCTGCGGGAAGATTAACGGCAGCATGGCCTTGAATATTTTTATGTCCGTGCTGAGCGCAGGAGCGGAGTTTGTGTTCCTGTATGTGTTCCGATGGGGCATATGGGCTGCAGCGCTGGGCACCTGTCTGGGCATGTTTGTCAGTGTGCTGATTGCCCTTGCACCGTTTTTTATGGGGAAAATGCAGCTTCGTTTCTGCAGGCCCCGGTTTTCTGTCCGGATGGTACGGCAGATCATTGCCTGCGGCGCGCCCAACTTTTTAAACAACATTGCGGGAAGAATTACTTCCATATTAATGAATACGGTTTTAGTGCGCCTGGGCGGAGAAACGGCAGTATCTGTTTACGGCATCCTGATGTATGTGGACGGATTTATCCAGCCGCTGCTCTACGGTATGTGTGATTCGCTGCAGCCTGCAGTGGGCTACAATCTGGGAGCCGGCAAGCACTCCCGTGTGAGAGCCATAGAAAAATGCTGCTACGTTGCCAGCGCTGTAGTGTCCCTTTTGTCCATGGTGTTTATTTTCCTGTTCCCGACGCAGATTGCAGGATTGTTTACCACAAATGGAAGTGGAGAGCTCATTGCAATTACGGTGGGGGCTCTGAATCTGTTTGCCTTTACCTACCTGACAAGATGGCTCTCCTTTGCCACCCAGAGCTATATGCTGGCGGTGGAGAAGCCTATAGCGGCCTCTATTATTTCAGTGTGTACCGCCCTGGTTTTCCCGGTGCTTTTGATCGTAGTGCTGTGGCCCCTGGGCTTAACAGGCCTTTGGGCGAACTTTGGAGGAACCGCTTTGCTTGCGGCCATCCTTGCTGTCATTGTATTGCTGAGAGAGCGCAAAGATCTGATGCGTCAGGACGCGTGCTGATGTGCCGAAATGTAACAGTAAGCCCTCTTGTTCTACAGTTCTGAAAGGAAAAAAATAATTCGCACAAAAAATCCTGAAAACAAGCCCTTTTGCGGAAAAAGATGATAAAAT
>NZ_CALWMU010000038.1:0-28853 GCF_944382095.1 Candidatus Acetatifactor stercoripullorum | reverse complement strand
TCACTCATTTTTGTAAGAGTAATTGCCACTTTTCTTTTCGCAGCTTTCAAAGTGGGAATAAACTTTTCACTTCAGCTTTTTACAGTTTAAACTGTTTCAGTGTATCGCTCAGCTGAAGCGCTCTCTTCTGCATCTGCTCTGAAGCATCCTCCAGTCTTGTAACAGCCTCCAGCTGCTTGTCTGCAGCGCCGTATACCTCCATGGAAGAGGAAGCCGTCTGTGCGGAAACTGAAGAAATGCTTTCCACAGAGCCAAGAGTCGCCGAGCGGTCGCTGTCCATATCCTTTACGCTGTCGTTAATCAGCTGCAAGGCTTCCAGCAGCCCCGACACCTGTCTCTCAATCTCCCGGAAGGAATCTATGGTTGCATTCACCGCATCCGACTGGGTAGCCACCACGCTTTCCGCCTCCTTGGCAATCTCGGACACCTTTCCGGTATTTTGAATCATTTCCTGAATAATTTTGGCAATCTCACCTGCCGCCGTAAGAGACTGATCCGCCAGCTTTCGGATTTCCTCGGCCACTACGGCAAAGCCTCTTCCACTGGCGCCCGCCCGGGCAGCCTCAATAGACGCATTCAGGGACAGGAGATTGGTCTGGGAAGCAATTTCATTAATTACTTCCACGATCTGGCCAATAGAACGGGTTTTCTGCTCCAGCTCATCCACGGCGCCGATTACCTCTCCCGTAATTCTGGTAGTAGAAACCGCGCTGGAGGTAAGTTCTCCCGTAGCATTCATACCCTGTGCAATACAAGCCTCTGCGGCGTCCGTCATCTTCAATATCTGTGCTGCGCTGTCCGTTACGCTTGTAATCTTGGAGGAAAGCCCATCCATCTGGTTTAAGCAGTCCGCCGAATCCTTGTCTAAAAGCTGTACTCCCTTTTCAATCTCCTGGATGGAATCCTTAATGTTTTTGGAGGTATCCATAAACATTTCCGAGGACTCCGATACCTCTGCCGCTGCCGTCGTCAGTTCTCCGCTGACCTCCTTTACATTGGTAAGCAGCTTTTTCATATGGGATGCCATGCCTGAAATCCCCTCCGTCAGAAGCCTGAATTCATCCTTTCTTCTGGACTGGATTTCCACTGTCAGATCGCCGTCGGATATCTTCTTCAGGCACTTTACAATTTTACGGATGGTTCCGCCAAAGCTTTTTGCCAAAACGCTGCCAAGGGCAAGGGCAATTATAACTGCAGCCACGGAAATGATAACTGTCAGGCGGCGGATATCTGCGGCCTGCGCCAGAATCTGGCTGTCCGGAACCAGCACGGCGATCACTGCCTCCCTGTCTCCCAGCGCCCTGTAGAAGAAATGGTAATCGCTGCCGTTGTATGACACCTGGCTTAAGCCGGCTGTGGCATCTCCTCCTGCTGACAGCGCAGAAACCGCATTCTGGTAAAAATCTTGTCCCGAGAACACCTTTCCTTCCTGTTCAATGACCTGTCCGTTCTCCATCAAAAATTCCCCGCCGTCACAAGTCACCAATCCTACATATGTACCTTCCCCCACATTTAACGCTCCCAGGCTGTCCTGCAGAATATTGTGGGCAAAGTCAATAATCATATAACCATTGGAGTCCACCATCTTTTTTACCAGACGCATGGAATACTTACTGCTGTCCACACCCAAAGCCCCATCCGCATCAGACTGGTTACCAAACAAAAGATATTTTGTGGCATTGGCCTGTGCCAGTTCTCCCTGAGGTGTAGCCACAAAAGCTTCATAGGCCTCTGTTCCGGTCAAATCCACTGTTGCAATGGGTTCCTCGCTCTGAGAAATAAAAAACACATTTGCAAGAAGGTCGTCTCCTGTCACAGCACGTTTGAATTCCGTGGTGGTCCGTCCTTTATAAACCACAGCATCTGTCATATTCCCTAAAAAATAACGCTTTAATTCGTCATCCTGCAGATAACTTCTGTAGCTTGCCTGCTCTGTATCCAGCACCAGATTCAAATAATCCTCCACCATCTGCATGGTCTGCTCTATAGAGCTTTGATAGCTGGAAAACACCGCGTTAGCCGCCATTTGATAAGAAGATACCCCCAGCGCCACAATGCAGATCACAGGCACAAAAAAGGAAGCGATCAGCTTAAATTGAATTCCGCGGAAAAACCCCACTGCGATTCTCTCCCTATTCTGCTTT
The DNA here is from genome assembly GCF_944382095.1 of Candidatus Acetatifactor stercoripullorum. Classification (NCBI taxonomy): domain Bacteria; kingdom Bacillati; phylum Bacillota; class Clostridia; order Lachnospirales; family Lachnospiraceae; genus Acetatifactor; species Candidatus Acetatifactor stercoripullorum. The sequence goes on along the minus strand of NZ_CALWMU010000038.1, from coordinate 26,709 downwards.
TGCTTGTTTTGCTGCTTTTGCTTGTTTTGCCTGTTTTGCTGCTTTTGTTTATTTCTGTTAATTGATTTCATTTGTTCCACGTTTCTCTCTTTTTTACTATTTTCACTCATAGAAGAAAATCCTGTCCTTCCCGATTTCAGAAGCTATTTATCCTGCAAATCATATGATCATTTTACCACTATTGCGGCAATACTTCAATGACTTTCAAAGCCGCCTTCTGATTTTACCTTTCAACCGCTGCAGTGCATTATCCGTGGATTTCTCATCCCGGCCCAGCACCTTTGCAATCTGTGTATAGCTCATGCCCGTCATATACAAATCCAATACCTGTTTTTCAAAGGCGCTGAGTTCATTTTCAATGGTATTTTCCAGATAAGCCACCCTCTCCTTGTCCAAAAACACTGCCTCCGGATTTAATTCCGCCCGGGCCGCCAGCGCTTCAAACAGCCGCAGCTCCTCCTGATCCGCCTGCTGCCCGGGGGCGCTGTCCAGCGACACATAATTGTTCAGGGGAAAATGCTTCTGTCTGCCTGACGCCCGCACTGCAGTATACATCTGACGGCTGATGCACAAATCCGCAAAGGTGTAAAAGCTGGCATCCCTGCCGCTGTCATAATCCCGGACCGCCTTAAACAGCCCGATCATCCCCTCCTGAATCAGATCATCATTGTCGCCGCCCAAAATAAACATGGACTTCGCCTTGCTGCGGACCAGATTTTTGTACTTATTACAGATATAATCCATGATAGCCTGCTCTCCGTCTCTCAGGCGAAGAATCAGCTCCTCATCCCCGGCATTTCCATATCGCTCCGCTTCTGTCACAACGACACCTCCCGGCTTACGCCATTCTCTGTCTCACAATTTCATAGGCCAGCACTCCGGCGGCAACAGAGGCATTGAGAGAATCAATATTTCCCTTCATAGGTATGGCCGCCGTCATATCACACTTTTCCTTCACAAGCCGGCCCACGCCCTCTCCCTCACTGCCGATCACAAGACCGATGGGCCCTTTCAAGTCAAGCTGATACATAATGGTTCCCCCCATATCGGCACAGACAAACCAAAGCCCCTCCTTTTTCAGCGCTTCAATGGTCTTTGCCAGATTGGTCACCTTCGCCACAGGCGTATAGTTCAAAGCTCCTGCGGAGGTTCTTGCCACCGCCGCCGTCAGTCCCACAGCCCGGTTTTTGGGGATAATTACTCCATGGGCCCCCGCCAGATTGGCAGTGCGGATGATCGCGCCCAGATTATGCGGATCCTCGATATTGTCCAGAAGAAATAAAAAGGGAGGCTCCCCCTTCTCCTTTGCGGCCCGAAGCATGTCCTCCACCTGGGCATATTCATAGGCGGCTGCAACGGCGATCACTCCCTGATGCCTTCCTGTTTCCGACATCTGGTCCAGACGTTCCCTGGTCACATATTTGATCTGGCAGTCCCCCTTCGCCGCCTCCCGTTTGATGCTGAGAATGGGGCCGTCCTTACAGCCGTCCAATAAAAACAGCTTGTCTATGGTTTTGCCCGCCCTAAACGCCTCCAGCACCGCATTTCTGCCCTCTATGGTAAATTCCTGATACGCCATAGTTCTCTTTCCTTTCTCTCCTTTGCCTTTCCGCTCTTTTTCCGGCGCTTTCCCCACAGTCTCTACAGTGTATCCAATCCTGCAAGGGCAATTCCCCTGTGGATCAAAGCCAGCATCCTCTCCTGCCTGTCCGTCAGGTACAGATATCCCATAAGCGCCTCAAAGCCTGTGGCCGTCTTATACTCTGCCAGAGTTGCATTCTTTGCCGTGGTGTGGGGCTTTGCATTTCTGCCCCTTCTGTACACCGCCGCCTCCTCCTCGGTCAGCTCCGGCAGCAGCGCCTGTATTATCTCGGCCTGCGCCTTGGCCTTTACATATTTGACAGCGTCTCTGTGCAGCTGGTTGGCAGAGCGGTTGGCCCGCTCCACCACTACAGTGCGGATAACCAGATCATACACCGCATCTCCCATATAGGCCAGCGCCAAAGGCGAATAGGTCCTGATATCCTGATCCGCGCACGCAAAAAGCTTCTTGATTTGTCCCAGCAGATTTACGCTCTCTTCCATTTTACGCCCTCTCGTGTATCCTCCAGGATAATCCCCTTTTCCAGCAGCATTTCCCGAATCTCGTCCGCTCTTTGAAAGTCTTTGGCCTTTCTTGCCGCCTGGCGTTCCTGAATCAGCCGCTCCACGTCCTCCTCCAGCATTTGTGTCTTTCGGTTCACCATAAGGCCGCAGATATCAGAAAGCTGCTCGATTTCCTCCTTAAGCCCGGACAGAAACGCCCGGCTGCTTCCATCGGACGCCCAGGTATTTGCAAATTTTACCAGCTCAAATATAGCGGAAAGGGCATCCGCCGTATTGAAATCATCATCCATGGCCTCCTCAAATTTCAGCGCAAACCCCTGGGCCTCCTTCAAAAGAGCGGCCTCCTCTTCACTGGCCTCCTCTTTAGCAGCGTTTTCCAGCAAAAAGCGCAGATTATCCACGCTGGTCACAATTCTCTCATAACCGTTTTTTGCCGCCTCCATCAGCTCCGCACTGAAATTCAAGGGACTCCTGTAATGAGCGGAAAGCATGAAAAACCGAAGCACCTGCAGGTCATACTTCTCTCCCACCTCTCTCACCGTAAAGAAATTTCCCAGGGATTTTGACATTTTGCGGTTGTCAATGTTCAAAAAAGCATTGTGCATCCAATATCTGGCAAAGGTCTTTTCATTGGCCGCCTCGGACTGGGCAATTTCGTTTTCATGATGAGGAAATACCAGATCCTCCCCGCCCGCATGAATATCAATTTCATCCCCAAGATACTTTTTGCTCATAACAGAGCACTCAATATGCCAGCCGGGTCGTCCCTGGCACCAGGGAGACTCCCAGTAAGGCTCTCCCTCCTTTTTCGGCTTCCAGAGCACAAAATCCAGGGGGTCCTCCTTTTGATCCTCCCCGGACACCAAAAGAGTTCTGTTTCCCCCCCGCAGGTCATCCAGATTTTTGTGGGAAAGCTTTCCATAATCCCGAAAGCTTCTGGTGCGGTAGTACACGGTGCCATCCTCTGCCCTGTAGGCATGCCCCGTCTCAATGAGCTTTTCGATCATCTCAAGCATGCCTCCAATTTCCTGGGTGGCCAGGGGATGGGTGGTGGCCGGCTTTACATTCATGGCCTCCATATCCTTTTTGCATTCTTCAATATACCGCTTGGAAATCACATCTGCGTCCACACCCTCTTCGATGGCCTTTTTGATGATTTTATCATCCACATCCGTAAAGTTGGACACGTAATTTACCTCATATCCCTTATATTCCATATATCTGCGCACCGTATCAAATACAATCATGGGACGTGCATTTCCAATGTGAATCAGATTGTAAACCGTGGGGCCGCACACATACATCCTCACCCTGCCCGGTTCTATGGGAACAAATTCTTCTTTCTTCTTTGTCAGCGTATTATAGATTTTCATGCTCATTCTTCTTTTCCTCCGCTTTCTGATCCGTTTTCTCTTCCTGGTCCTTTTGCAGTCTTTTTCGCAGCAGCTTTATCTCCGCCTCCAAATCAAGCAGACGGTTGGTCAGCTGGGAATTTGCCATCTGCAGATTGGCAATATCCTCCCGCACAGGGTCCGGCAGGTCCGTCTGGTTCATGGTCTCCTGGGGAAGGGCCATGTTATTGCGCTTCACCACTCGTCCCGGTACTCCCACCACTGTGGAATTGGGGGGCACCTCGCTTAAAACCACGCTGCCCGCCCCTATCTTGGAATTATCCCCTATGGTGAAGGAACCCAGCACCTTGGCTCCCGCGCTGATCATGACATTATTGCCCACGGTGGGATGGCGCTTTCCGTGCTCCTTTCCGGTTCCGCCCAGCGTCACTCCCTGGTACAGCGTCACATTGTCGCCGATCACGGTGGTCTCGCCGATAATCACTCCATTTCCGTGATCAATAAAAAATCCCTTACCAATCTCAGCCCCCGGATGAATCTCAATCCCGGTCTTTCGCACTCCTCTCTGGGAGATATATCTGGCCAGAAAAAAATGCTTCTTCCTATACAATTTATGCGCCAGCCGATAGTGCATCATCACCTTAAAGCTGGGATACAAAAATACCTCCATAGAGGAGTGGATTGCCGGATCTCTCTCTCGTATAATCCGGATTTCCTCTTTTATGTTTGCAATGATCCCCATATTTCTCCTCGTTTCTGCGCCGCACTCCGCCCATCCCGGGTTTGCGGCAGCGCAGGCACAAACCCCTCCCTTGGGCCGTAATATGCAAAAGCCGCGGATAAATCCCGGTGTATCCTCACACCAGAGACGAATTTATCCGCGGTCCCACTCTGTTTAAGGACGATTCCCGGTCAAAAACCGGGCTGTCCCTCTCTCTTTTCGTTTAACGCACGCTTACGGGCCCGGATACCTGCCAGACGGCTCTCCCCGGACCGGCTCACGAATGCACTTCCTTCCCCTCCTGCCAAAGCCGCTTTCAGCCAGCGACGGCCTCTCTCTTTTGCAGTACCGGAAAAGTACTCTTTTCGCTCACAGCCCTTTTCCTATTTTTTATTATAAATTTTTATTATAAATTTCTGGTAAGCTTTCTAATAAACAGAATATGCAATCAGCCTGAATTTGTCAACTAAATTTTAGCGTTCTTCCTTCCACGCCTTGATTTTAAGAAGCCGCTCCTTCACCTGCTTTTCCGCGCCCTGTTCCGTTGGATGATAATATCTTGTGCCCTTCATGGACTCTGGCAGACATTCCATGCGGGTAAGCTTTTCTTTCGCATTATGGGCATACTCATAATTTTCTCCATAATGAAGGCTTTTCATCAGCTTGGTGGGGGCATTGCGAAGCTGCAGGGGAACCGGCTCGGCCCGCTTTTCCTTCATATCCCTTCTGCATGCCTCCACAGCCTGCAGCATGGCATTGGACTTTGGCGCCATGGACAGATAAGTAACCGCGTGGGCCAGATGCACGTCGCATTCCGGCATCCCCAGAAAATGGCAGGCCTGATATGCCGCCACCGCCACGGTGAGGGCCTGGGAATCCGCCATGCCAATGTCCTCGCTGGCGAAACGGATCAGGCGTCTTGCAATGTACAGGGGATTTTCCCCACCGTCCAGCATTCTGTACATCCAATAGAGGGCCGCATCCGGATCGCTGTTTCGCATAGACTTGTGAAGAGCGGAAATCAGATTGTAATGCTCCTCCCCCGCCTTGTCATAGAGAAGGGATTTCCGGCTGATGCACTGCTCCAGCTCCTCGTCGGTAACACGAATCGCGCCCTCTGAAAGAATTTCGCCGTTCAGCACAGCCATCTCCAGGATATTTAAAGCCGTCCTGGCATCCCCGTCTGCAAAAGCCGCAATGGCTTCAAGCTGTCTTTCTGTGATGGTTATATTTTGCTCTCCAAAGCCCTCTTTGGCCGCAAGGGCATGATGCAGTAATTCGGTAAGATTCTCCTTTGTCAGCGGCTTTAGCACAAAGACCCTGCACCTGGACAGAAGCGCCCCGTTGATCTCAAAGGAAGGATTCTCTGTGGTGGCTCCGATCAGCACAATGCTTCCCTTCTCCACAAAGGGCAGGAAGGCATCCTGCTGGGCCTTGTTGAACCGATGGATTTCATCCACAAACAGCAGGGTGCGCACTCCCAGAAACCGATTCTGCTCCGCCTGGGCCATCACCTCTTTGATTTCCTTGATTCCGCTTGTCACCGCACTGAAATTTATGAAATTGGAGCGGGTTTTTCCCGCAATAATGCTGGCAAGGGTAGTCTTTCCCACGCCCGGCGGCCCCCAGAAGATCATGGAAGAAATCTGGTCTCTCTCAATAAGCTGGCGCAGCATTCTGCCCTCTCCCAGCAGATGCTCCTGCCCCACAAAATGCTCCAGGGTTTTTGGGCGCAGCCTGCTTGCCAGAGGCGTGGTCTCATTCCGATTGTCAAAGAGAGACATCTGCTCCATATTTGAAGAATGGTTCATAAAAGCACCTTCCTTCCCGCTTTTGTGAAATCCGCTTTTAAGGCTTCTCAGACTCTTTTGCAGCCGCTGCAGCCCTCACATCCCCCTGAGGGCTCTCTTGCCGTCAGGTCATAGGGGCTGGTGAGCATACACACGGCCTGGGCGGAAATTCCTTCTCCCTGTCCCGTAAAGCCAAGGCCCTCCTCCGTGGTAGCCTTTACATTTACCTGGGAGAGGGAAAGTCCCAGCGTTCCTGCGATGTTTTCCCGCATGGCGTCAATATAGGGACGCATCTTGGGTGCCTGGGCAATAATGGTGGCGTCTATATTTTCCACAAGAAAATGATGCTCTGTCAGCAGCGCTCCCACCTTTTCCAAAAGCTTTATGGAAGAAATCCCCTTATAGGCCGGATCCGTGTCCGGGAAATGACTGCCGATGTCACCCAGCGCAGCTGCACCCAGCAGCGCATCCATGACGGCATGCAGCAATACATCCGCATCCGAATGTCCAAGCAGTCCCTTTTCCCAGGGAATCTTTACCCCTCCAATGATAAGGTCTCTGTCCTTTGTAAGCCTGTGCACGTCATAGCCCGTTCCAATTCTCATACGAATACCTCTTTTCTACGCTTTTTTCCGTTTAGAGAACGAAAAACCAAGACCCTTGCGCTCGTCCCTTCTTCCTCTGCTTCGCTCCTCACCTCTTCTGCCGTTTCTGCCCTGATCTCTCCTTGCGGCATCCCTGTCTCTGCCTCTTTGGGCTCCTTTTCTTCTGTCCTCTCCGGCGCCCTTTCGTTTTCCAAAGCGGCGGCTTTCTGCTTCATCCACTGCTATCTCCTGGCCTCTGTCGCCCACCTGATACTTTAACAGCACAGCAGCCAGGTCCAGGGCGTCGCAGTTTTCCTCCTCCATTTTGTGCAGCAGATATTTCTTCATCAAATCTATATCTTCATGCTCGTGAAGCTCCCATGCCTGCTCTAAAAGCTTGAACACCTTGGCCTTCATCACCTTGCCCGTACTCGGAAGCTTCCTTTCCTCCACTGTGGTACGGCATACTCTTTCAATTTCCCGAATCTTGTAAACCTCCCGGCCCGCCGCCAGGGTAAAGGAACGCCCTGTTCTTCCGGCACGTCCCGTTCTTCCGATCCGGTGTACGTAATACTCCACGTCCTGCGGAATATCGTAATTAATTACAGCCTCCACGTCGTCCACATCAATTCCTCTGGCTGCTACGTCCGTGGCAATCAAAATATTGGTGCTTCCGTTGCGGAAACGCTTCATCACCGCATCCCGCTGGTACTGGGACATATCCCCATGCAGCCCCTCCGCCTGATAGCCCTGGCGCTTCAGCACCTCGGAGAGCTCGTCCACCTTCCGCTTGGTATTGCAGAAAATCAGGCACAGCTTAGGCTGGTAGTATTCCAGCAGACGGATGCAGGCCGCATCCTTGTCCGAATTTTTAATTTTATAATAACGCTGAGACACAAGGGGGATGGTCAGCTCTTTGGCTGCCACCCGAATCAGCTTTGCGTTCTTCTGGAAGCGGTCCGTTATGTCCAGAATGGGCTTTGGCATGGTGGCGGAAAACAGCGCCGTCTGGTGCTCTCCCGGAATCTGTCCAAGAATCAGCTCCATATCCTCTCTAAATCCCATATTCAGCATTTCGTCCGCTTCATCCAGCACCACCATATTTACATGGTCCAGCTTTATGGTGCGCCGCCGCATATGGTCCATCACGCGCCCCGGTGTACCTACAATGATCTGTACTCCCTTAAGCCCGGAAATCTGCTTCCCGATCTCCTGGCCTCCATAGACAGGAAGGACTTTCACGCCGTGCATATACTTTGCAATTTTGCGCAGCTCCTCCGCCGCCTGAATGGCAAGCTCCCTGGTAGGACATAAAATCAAAGTCTGCAGTTTTTTCAGGTCCGGATCTATCCGCTGAATGGCGGGAATGCCAAAGGCAGCCGTCTTACCCGTTCCTGTCTGCGCCTGTCCGATAATGTCCTCTCCCGCCAGCAGGCTGGGAATTGCCTGCTCCTGAATGGGAGAAAGTTTTTCAAATCCCATCTCATCGATAGCGCGCAAAATACGTTCGTCCAACAAATTTTCCAATAAATTATCCACTGAAATCTCCTTATCCTTCCTTTTTCTATACATTTTTGCAGGAACACAAAAAAAGAGAAATCATCCATTTTCGTTAATGATCTCTCCAATCATTGTCTGAACATTGCATGTAAGTATAGCATGCCGTACCCAAAAATGCAAGCAGAAAATTCGTTTTTTCGATTCAGCAGTTATCATTCAGCGGCTAAAAAAGGAAAAGCCCTTCTTCTCATAAGGTCCGGCCTGTAGGGAAACTACCTGATATCCTGTGGCCGCTATGGTTTTCTTAAGCTTCTCTTCATCCAGAGGTTCCTCCGAAAGAATCTCCGTCTGTCCCTTCTTGTGGGAGGAGGAAACCTTTTTTACCTGAAATGCCCTTCTCACCGCATCATTTATATGAGCCTCGCACATGCCGCAGGCCATTCCGTCAATCTGCAATATGGTCCTTGTCATCCTGCACCTCCAAGTCCGCCGGGACAGACAGCATTTTTCCAATTACTGATACAACTTTATTATAGCAGACAGTCCTCAAAAATGCACCGCCTTTTTCTTTTCTGAATAATATTCTCAATAATCAGTTTAACAAATCTCAAACATTTTTTTAAACTTGCAAAAACAATGCGCCAGTATACTGAGTACAGAAAGACCTTCAAACATAAAAATCTGTCAGACAAAGTGGGTGAATGTAATATGAGCAATCTGCTCCACGATCTTTACGATGCAATGAAACGAAACGAAAAAGAGATGCTGATTGGGCGATCAGGCTCAACCCCGGAGGGAAAAAATGAAAAAGTCCGTTCCGGACAGAGCTATCTTTACAAAAAGTATGGAATGGAGAGCGAGGTCATCGAAATCCGTTTTCAAAAAAAGGGGACCGGTTCCCTTCTGAATCAGGCGCTGCTGACCGCCATGAAGCGGTATCCCTATTTCAGCACAAGGCTGGTCGAGAAGGACAAAGGAATTGGCAAGGCTTGGCCACATCAGCTGCGGATATCACTTGATCAATATCACCTATTATGAGTATTCAATCTATATCTCCTTCCACCATGCTCTGTGTGATGGGCGCGGCATTATGCCCTTTGTAGAAACACTGATTTATTACTACTGCGATTTAAAATATGGCAAAAAAACGCTGCCGGAAGGCGTTCGCCTCGCCGGGAGCCCCCTGCTTCCGGGAGAGACGGCCGATCCGTTTCTGCAGCAATACGATTTCGACCAAAACAAAGAATTTATCAATCTTTCCCGCGATGCTTTCGCAATTCTCGAAAACGTGGCTGTGGATGAGAGAACAAATTACCGTTACGAGGTCAGGCTTCCCAGTGTCCAGTACCTGAGCGTATGTAAAAAGAACAACGCAACTCCCGTAATTTTGCTTGCGCTGTTGATGAGCCGTGCAATTACAAAGCTGTACCCTGAATACGACAAGCCGATCAATGCCAATATTGCGGCCGATATGCGGGATGCTCTGGATGCACAAAACACCTTCAAAAACTGCGTGAAAAGCATGATCCTTCCTTATGGCCGAGAGTTTTCACAAAAGAGCCTTACAGAACAGGCTGCCGAATACCGGGCTCTCTTAGCCGCCCAGCGTGACAGGGACTATTGCCGCAAGGAAGCCAACGCTATGATAGGACTCTCAGACAAGCTGGACAGCCTGGGCTCCTATGAGGAAAAACAAAAGATTATGTCATTCTTTGAAGGAATGTCGCTGAATACATACATTGTCAGCTATCTTGGGAAATTTAATTTTGGTGAGAATGCGCAGTATATCTCCGATATTCACTTTTATAACTCCGGAACGACCGGTCTTGGCATCAACATGAGCTGCTGCGGAAATTTCTTTTTTCTGGACTTCAAACAAAATTTCCCTTCGGACAAATATGTGAAGGCTTTTTGTGTGGAGCTTGAAAAGCTGGGAATCGAGTATACCGCCAGCGGTAAAATTCCATTCATAACTCCCGGTGATTCTATCATTGCGAGGAAGTAGCAGTGCTTTAACTCTATCCGACCTCAAAAAAATAAAGCTCCAGTATTACCGGAGTGGATACCGGCTAACACTGGAGCCTGCATTGCTCTTTGTTCTGCCTGTTACAGGGCCGCTGTATGTGGTCAAGGCTTCTGGCTGCCACACACCCTTTATATTAAATTAAATCTGTCAAAAGTCTATTTACCGAACAAGTCGGAATGTGTTCCGGTTCTGTATAATATTAATTCGTTACCCTCTACACGATACACAAGCAGCCAATCCGGCAATATATGGCATTCTCTTTTACATCTTTATTCCTCCAAATCCGCAAATAAATCCTTTGTATTGGTGTATCTCTGCCCTGTTCCTTCTGTAAGAATTTTATCGCCCTCAGCAAATGCTGCTATTGTTTCGGCGTTCGGTTCATCCTCTCCTGCTGTCACACCCTGCAAATATGCCACAACATATCCGATTTTGTAATCTGGTACGGCATCTAATAATTGCATTGCTTTTTCTCTATCACTCATAATATTATACCTCTCTTTCATGTACATATAATATTCACAGTATCACTAATTCATAAACGGAACATCCGAAAAATTTTCCGTCTATTTTGATTGTTCTAGCTCTATTTCCACTAAATTTTCCAATCTGTCAAGGTCCGCAAGCGCCCTTAATAGACAGAGGGTATCAAAATCATTTACCGAGATTTTCAAAGAATTTTTTGCCCAAAAATAAACCGATTTGTGGTCGATTTATCTTTAGCAGCACTTGCATGGGATTCTCCTTTCCTGTGTATTTTTAGTTTTGATTACCTTCTTGATTACCTCATGTTTTTCTTTCTAAAAAAACAGCAATTTCAAACATAGAAAAAAGCCGATAAAATCAAGGATTCCACGGCTTTTCACGAAAAATCTTTAAATAGCGAGAGGGGGACTTGAACCCTCGACACTGCGGGTATGAACCGCATGCTCTAGCCAGCTGAGCTATCTCGCCATATAACCGGCCTTCACCGGAGTGGAACCTATAGGGCTCGAACCTATGACCCTCTGCTTGTAAGGCAGATGCTCTCCCAGCTGAGCTAAGATTCCATCTGTCGGCTGCTTCTGCAACCGACTTTATGATTGTACAATGTGTGGTTTTTTTTGTCAACAGCTTTTTTCATTTTTTGCAAAAAAGCTGTAACTATTCAGCCCGCGCCATTCGCAAAGCCGCGCCAAGGCGCTTTTTCGCTGTTTTGCAGCTGCCTTTGCTCATTATCGGGCGCTCCGCTCATAAGCTGCACAACAAGCAACTTCATGCAAGCATGATTTGCTTGTCATACAGCTTATGGCTGAATTATTACCTACATTCTCTCAGGCGCGCTGAAGCCCAGAACATCAATACAGGTTTCCAGGATGTCTCTTGTGAGCACCAAAAGAGCGATCAGCCCCTCTTTTTTGGTTTCGTCCTCCTCGCCCAGTATCTTTGTCTCATGATAAAAATGGTTAAAATCATTGGCCAGGTCATAAATATAAGCGCAAACCTTGTGGGGCGCCGTCTCCTGGCAGGCGGCCTGCATCATGGCGTTAAAACCGGCAAGCTGCATCATCAGCGCCTTTTCCGCAGCGTTTTCGGCCTCCCTCAGCGAGGTCTCCGCCAGATTCCCGCCCTGCTCCTTGTACTTGCTCAGTATGGACTTGATACGCACGATGGTATACAAAATATACGGGCCCGTATCCCCCTCAAAGGAGGTAAAGCGCTCCATGTCAAACACATAATCCTTGGATGCCTGATTGGAAAGATCGCCATATTTCAGAGCGGAAACCGCAACCATATCCGCTGCCTGCCTTGCCTCCTCTTCCGGCATGTCACGTCCTTCCCTGATCTTTTTATACATTTCTTCCTTGGTATCCCGAACCAGCTCCTCCAGACGCATTACGCCGCCCTCCCTGGTCTTAAAGGGCTTTCCGTCCTTGCCGTTCATAGTGCCGAAGCCTAAAAATTTCAACTCCGTCTCCGGTCCTACCAGCTTCGTCTTGCGGGCACAGCGGAATACCTGTTCAAAGTACAGGTCCTGGCGCTTGTCCACCACGTAGATCATCATATCCGGGTGATAAAGGTTTCTGCGCTCCAAAATAGTGGCCAGGTCCGTGGTATTGTAGAGGGAGGCTCCGTCCGACTTTAAGATCATACAGGGAGGTATTTCCTTGGTGTCCGTCTCCTCCTTCACATCCACCACCAAAGCGCCCTCGCTCTCGTGGGCATAGCCCTCCTCCTTCATGTACTCCACCATATCCGGAATCAAATCCTGCACATCGCTCTCGCCCTTCCACAGGTCAAATTCCACATTCAGGCTGCTGTAATTTTTCTTCAGGTCTGCAATGGAAACATCCATAATATGACGCCACAGCGCCCTGTAGCCCCGCACACCCTTCTGCAGCTTATAGGTGGCCTCCATGGCCCTTGCCTTGTAGTCCGGGTCCTCTTTTGATTTGGCGCTGGCCGCCGGGTAAATCTGTGCCAGCTGTGTTATGGTAAAGGGCGGCTCTGCGGGATACTCTCCCTGGTAGTTTTCGTCAAAATACACCAGATTGGGTTCCTCTTCCTCAAGCCATGTGATAATAAGGCCCATCTGCAGGCCCCAGTCTCCCAGATGCACGTCTCCGATCACCTCATGTCCTGCATAACGGCAGATACGCTTGATGCTCTCGCCGATCACCGCAGACCTGAGATGTCCCACATGAAGAGGCTTTGCCACATTGGCTCCGCCGTAATCAATAATAATTTTCTTCGGCTTCCCAGGCATAGCAAGGCCAAATTTGGGGTCTGCCTCCATATCCTTCAGATAGCTTAACAGAAAGCTTTCCGTAATCTTTAGATTCAAAAAGCCCGGAGCTGCTGCCTGCGCCTCCTGAAACACACTACTGTCCGCAAGCTGCTTTGCAACCTCATTCGCAATGGCGATGGGAGCCTTTTTGTACTGCTTCGCTCCGGCCATGGCGCCGTTGCACTGGTATTCACACAAATCCGGACGGTTGGAAAGAGTCACTCTTCCCAGGCTGCCGTCATAGCCGGCTGCCTGAAATGCCTTCTGCATCTCCTCTGTCAGCATATCCAAAATTTTTTTCATGAGCATCCTCCAAATCAAACATAATATGTTTACTATAGCGTAATTTTTGCCATCCCGCAATAGGGAAATGCTCAATCATTTTCCACCCAGGCCGCCAGCTCGCTGAAGCCCTCCGTTCCTCCTGCCACAAAAAGAATATCCCCTTCCCTGAAGGTGTACTCAGGCTTTACGCTGTCAACCAGTCCTCCTGCGTTCTCTACGGCAATGATATTTAGTCCGAAACGCCCCCTCAGATCCACCTCCAGCACCGTTTTCCCAATGATGCCCGCCGGCACTGCCATCTTGGATATATTGAGCCTTTCGCTCAGCTGGATATAATCCAGAACCTTGGATGTCTCAAGCCTGTGTGCCAGACGCACCGCCATGTCCTGCTCCGGGTAAACCACCTCCGCCCCAAGCTTTTTTAAGATTTCACCGTGCTCCATGCTGGTTGCTTTGGAAACCACCTTGGGTATCCCAAGCCCTACCAGATTTAACGTGGTCAGAATGGATGTGGCAATCTGTTCGCCGATACACACAATGGCCACGTCACAATTCTGGATTCCCGTTTCCATCAGGGTATTCTTATCCAGATTTCTCACCACAAAGGCATTTTCCGTAAGTTCCCGCATCTCCCGGATTTTTTCCTCATTTTTATCCAGCACCAGGATTTCCGCGCCGGAAGCGGTAAGCTCTGTAGCGAGGGCATACCCAAACCGTCCAAGTCCTATAATGCCGTAGGCTATCTCTTTTTTCTTAAACATACCAAACATACTCCCATCCTCTTTCAATTAACCAATCGCAATATTACCCTCTGGATAGCTGACTCTCTCTCCCTTGGCGAAATACCACAGGGAGGCAATGGTCAGCGGCCCGAGCCTGCCGATATACATAATCAGGATTGATAAAAATTTACTGCCGTCACTTAAGTCAGGGGTAATCCCTGTGGATAACCCCACCGTTCCGAATGCGCTGGTAATTTCAAACAGCGCCTCCATCAAAGAGACCTCCGGCTCCATGATGACCATTAGATAAGTACCCGTAAGGACTACCATTCCGGCAATCAAGGTGATTACCGAGGCCTTACGGAAGGCATTAACCGGAATTGCAAAGCAAAAGCCTTTTTCAGCCCGATTGGTAGCCGCCGATTTGATTCCCTGCAGCAGCACGAAAAACGTGCTGGTCTTAATGCCGCCCCCTGTGGAGCCCGGGGATGCGCCGATAAACATAAGCGCGGTAAGCACCAAAAGCCCCGCGTTGGAAAAGGTTCCCAGGGGATATGTGGAAAAGCCTGCGGTTCTGGCAGAAACGCTGTGAAAGAACGCCCCCAGCCAGGTAACCTCCTCTGTCAGCTTGATCAAAACCGTTCCGATGACAATCAGCGCGGCGCTCATGGACAGCACCACCTTGGCGTGCATGGAGAATTTTTTCCAGCGGAATTTCTTCACCCACATCTCCTGAATCACCAAAAAGCCGATTCCTCCAAAAAAAATCAGACCGCAGGTCACCAAATTCAGCATCACGTTATCCCGGTAGGGAATCAGATTCTGAAAATTACCCAGTATATCGAAACCAGAATTGTTAAAAGCCGCAACGGAATGGAACAGGCTGATTCCAAGGGCCTTCAGGGGCGGATAATCCTGTACAAACACGAGAAAGCTGAGCAATGCGCCCGCTCCCTCAAAAAGCAGGGTCAGCACGAAAATGCTCTTCACAAACCGGACCAGCCCCCGCCCGGAATCCAGGTTCATAGCCTCCCTGATAATACTTCTCCCCTTTAGATTCACCCTTCTTCCCATGGCCAGAATGATACCGGCCCCCACAGCCGTCACGCCCAAGCCCCCGATCTGGATCAGCGCCCCCAGGAAAAACTGTCCCAGCGGCGTAAAGGTATCTCCTGCGTCAATCGCGATCAGGCCCGTAACGCACACCGCGCTGGTGGAGGTGTAGAGCGCGTCAATATAACGCACCTTTACACCGTCCTGAATACTGCAGGGGAGCATCAAAAGCCCCGATCCCAGCAGAATCACAAAGGCAAACCCCAGGGCAATAATGCGTCCGGGGGACTGCTTTTTAATCATCTTAAACATACAAAGCTACCCCTATTTCAATTTTTTCTGCATCAGCTTAGCCAGCTCGCCGCCAAGCATAGGCAGGAACGCAAAAAGAAGCGCTGCCAAAAGCTCGTCAACGGTTAACGGCACAGTACTGAACACGGGGTTCAAAAACGGCACATAAATGCTGGCTGCCATAAACGCGACAGATGCAAGCACACACTTATTCAGATATCCGTTTTCAAACACCTTCATCCGAAAGACAGAGACAGTCTCAGAGCGGGCGGAATAAGCCCGAAGCAGCTCTCCCAGGACAATGGTAAAGAAGCAGGCGCTTCTGGCAACGTCCAGGGAATCGTGCACATAAAGTCCATAGAGGAAGGAGCCAAGGGTTCCCGCCGCAAGGGCAAGGCTCTGAATCATCACCGCCACCGCCATTTTTTTGTTCACAATGGGCTCTGCCGGGTCTCTGGGCTTTCGCTCCATAACCCCGGGCTCCTCCTTCTCCATTCCCAGGGCAAAGGCAGGAAAGGCATCTGTGATCAGGTTGATGGAAAGCAGCTGGATTGCCACTAGGGGAACTGGAAGATCAAAGAGCATGGCAAATAAAATCACCAGAATTTCCCCAATGTTGCAGGAGAGCAAAAATCCCACCACCTTGCGGATATTGCTGTAAATGGTGCGTCCCTCCGCAACTGCCCGCACAATGCTGGCAAAATTGTCGTCGGTTAATATCATGTCCGCCGCTTCCTTGGACACGTCTGTCCCCGTAATGCCCATGGCAATACCGATATCGGCATGCTTTAAGGAAGGCGCATCGTTTACGCCGTCGCCGGTCATTGCCGCAATATTTCCGTCTGCCCGAACCGCATCCACCAGACGCACCTTGTGCTCCGGGGATACCCTGGCAAAAATGTTGGTCTTTTTCACGCACTGGCGCAGCTCATCGTCGCTCATCTGGGAGATTTCCCTTCCCTCTACGGTGCGGTCCGTTTCAATTCCAAGCTGTCTGCCGATGGCGCTTGCCGTAATCTTGTGGTCGCCGGTGATCATTTTTACCTGGATGCCAGCTCTCTTACATACGGCTACCGCATCCCTTGCCTCCTCCCTGGGCGGATCGATCATGCCCATGAGGCCTACAAAGGTCAAGTGATCCTCCATTTCCAGAGAAGCCTCCGCCCGGTCTGTCACACGATAGGCAACGCCGATGACCCGAAGAGCCGCCTCCGCAAACCGCTGATTCTGGGCTAAGATTTCCTCCCGCTTCTGGTCGTCCAAAGAAACGGCCTCTCCTCCGATCTCTATTTTTTCGCACCGGCGCAGAAGCTCATCCGGGGCTCCCTTTGTGTACATCACAATCTGTCCGTCTATCTTGTGGAAGGTGGACATAAGCTTTCTGTCTGAATCAAAGGGAATCTCCTGGATGCGGGGATATTTTTTCTCCCATGCGTCCTTCTCCATGGAACATTTATAAGCCAAAACCACCATGGCGCCCTCTGTGGGGTCTCCGATAATAGACTCGTCCTTTGGATGATAGGAGGCGTCGTTGCACAAAAGTCCTCCCTCAATCAGCTTTTTCACCGAGTCCCCGGCCTCGCGGCCGTCCATATCCGTCACCGCTCCCTCGGGACTGTAGCCGCTGCCGCTGACATGATACACCCTCTCTCCGTCATAGAGCTTTTGAATGGTCATCTTGTTCTGGGTCAGCGTTCCCGTTTTATCAGAGCAGATCACCGTTGTGCTGCCCAATGTCTCCACCGCGCCAAGGCGCTTTATGATAGCGTTGCACTTTACCATCTTCTGCATTCCCATGGCCAGGACAACCGTCACCACAACAGTAAGTCCCTCGGGAATTGCAGCCACAGCCAGGGAAACAGAGGTCATAAAGATATCAAACAGCTCCATGCCGTGCCACAGGCCCAGCAGGAAAATCAATACGCAGATGCCAAGGCACACAATTCCCAAAAGCTTTCCCAGGCCGTCCAGCTTTTTCTGCAGGGGGGTTGACTCGTCGGGAACCTGACTCAGCATACCCGCAATATTTCCCATCTGGGTCTGCATGCCGATATCGGTGATAACGCCCTTTCCACGGCCATAGGTAATTACCGTTCCCATATAGGCGCAGTTTACCCGGTCTCCTAAGGCCGCATCCTCCTTAAGCAGCGCCTGGGCATCCTTCTCAACGGGCACGGATTCCCCGGTGAGAGCCGCTTCATCAATCTTGAGATTCACCGTTTCTATCAGCCGTAAATCTGCCGGAATATAATCCCCCGCTTCTAAAATGGCGATGTCTCCGGGAACCACATCCGAGGATGCCACCTGGATGATTTTTCCCTCCCGCAGCACCTTTGCATGGGGACTGGCCATTTCCTTTAATGCCTTTAGGGCGTTGCTCGCCTTATTTTCCTGATAAACCCCAAGTATGGTGTTGAGCACCACAATAGCGATGATAATGACGCCCTCCAGGGTTTCTCCAAGAGCCACAGAAATCACTGCGGCGATAATCAGAATAATCACCAGAAAGTCCTTCAGCTGTTCCAGCGCCATCTGAAATATGGTCTTTTCCTTTCCGCCCTCCAGCCGGTTTTTGCCATACCGCGCGCTGCGCTCATCGGCCTCCTTCTTCGTCAGACCTGTAGACAAATCCACCCCAAGGGCCTTTGCCGTATCTTCCGCCGATTGATTAAAATAAATTTTTGTGTCCATTTTCTTCCTCCGTAACACACACGCTTACTTACAATCCTAATACTAGTATAGAGAAACAGCCCCGTCAAGTACAAGGCAGGTTAAGGAACAGTTAAGATCCTCTTTGTGCCCGGGAAAAGGCGCAGCCGCAGTAATCCTGTCTGTAGAGGCCGTACTCGCCGGACAACTCCACAGAGCGCTTGTACCCGTTCTTTTTCTTAAAATCAGATGGCAGCCATGCCGTCTGGTATTTTTCGGACACAGCCTGTCCGATCTCATTGATTTTCTGCGCATTTTTTAAGGGGCTTATGGTCAGGGTTGTGCCAAAATAATCATAGCTTCCCTCCTGCGCCCTCTTTGCCGTCTCTCCCAGCCGAAGCGCAAAGCATCGAAAGCATCTCTCTCCCCCTTCGGGGCAGCTCTCATAGCCCTTTGCCATGTCAAAGAAATCCCGGGGCCGGTAGTCCCCTTCCAAAATCTCTATGGGATAGCCCCGCTTTTCTTTGTTGTAGGCGCCAATCAGACGCTTTTGCTCCTCCACCCTTTTTTTGTATTCCTCCTCCATGGAGATGTTGGGATTATAATAAAATACAGTTATCAAAAAACGGGAGCAGAGATACTCCAGCACATAGCTGCTGCAGGGGGCGCAGCAGCTGTGCAGCAGCAGGGAGGGAACCTTTCCCTCCCTGTCTATGCGCTCCAGTATTTTTTCCAATTCTTTCTGGTAATTTACCTGATTCATTGTTCCGTCCTTTTTCACTGCGGCCATCCATCCGGTCTATATTCTGTAAATGCCCGCAGAGCACGGGGAAACTCTGATGCCTTCCCCACAGTTTTCAGCTTCCTTTCCAAAGCTGTACACCGTCTCCTTAAGTCTGCAGCCGCATTCAAACACGATTTCTCTTTCCGCAGGATTTAAAATAACAAGCAGGCTCTCCTCCCCTGCGCTTCTCACATAGGCCAGGGGATACTCGTTTTGAGGAGCGTACACAAATTCAATGCCGCCGCCATTTTGCAGCGCAGGATGGGCTTTCCGCAAAGCGATCAGCCTGCGCACCTCCTGATAAAGGGAATCCTCCCTTTCCATCTGGCTTTCCACATCCGGCCGTTCCGCAGACTCATCCAGGGGAATATACAAAAGCTCCTTTGGCGCAGAGCTGAAGCCTGCGTTGGTGCTCTTATCCCACTGCATGGGAGAACGGGAGCCCGTTCTTTGATAGCCGCCCTCCACGGAACGCAGCCCCTCCACAAACCGCATACCGATTTCATCTCCGTAATACACAAAGGGAGCCCCGGGCATGGAAAACAGAAAGGCAAAGGCAATTTTTAACTCATCCCCCTTCAGGCGTCTTGCCAGCCTGTCCATATCATGATTGCCGGAGGGAATGCAGATGAATCCCTTTCCCTTTGTCTTTTCACGGCTCTCTTCATACCGCTTTACAAATGCGGAGGCATCTCCTTTTCCTCTTTTGGAAAAGAAGGGTTCCTCACAGCGGAACAAATCATTGTAGTGAGAGGGTCCAAACTGCAGCAGGAAATCCATGTGAAAGCCCCCTGCCAGAGACTTTTCCGGCTCTCCCCATTCAGAAATCAATACCGCCTCCGGATATTCCTGGTCTAAGAAGGCTCTTACCTTCTGCCACAGCGCGATGGTTCCCTTTCCCTCAGGATCATTTTTCACAAGGGAGCCCGCCATATCTACCCGGAAGCCGTCGCAGCCCATGCCCAGCCAGAAGCGCATCACATTCTTCATTTCCTCCAGAGTGGCTCTTGGGCCTTCCTCCTCCGGAGACTGCTGCCAGGGACGGTTTCTCTCATAATATCCGTAATTCAATGCCGGCTGATGGGAAAAGAAGTTTACCACACAGGAACCGCTTCTGTCCGATATTCCCCGGATACAGCCCATCCCCTCCGGGGATTCCCAGATATCGTCCGTCCAAATGTAGCGGTCCGTATAGGGATTTTTCTCTGCCTTCATAGATTCCTGAAACCATCTGTGCTTCGTAGAGGTATGTCCCGGAACCAGATCCAGCAGCACATGGATTCCCCTCTTGTGGGCCTCCTTAAAAAGCCGCCGTAAGTCCTCGTTGGTGCCGTATCTGGGCGCAGCCAGATAGTAGTCCTCCACATCATAGCCCGCATCCCCAAAGGGAGACTGAAAGCAGGGATTGAGCCAGATTCCGTTGCAGCCCAATCCCACGATATAATCCAGTCTTTCTATGATACCCTGGAAATCTCCGATTCCATCCCCATTGCTGTCCTGGAAGGATTGGGGATAAATTTCATAAAAAATTGCATCGTCAAGCCATTTCGCCATAAAAACCTCTTTTCCCTGCCCGTATCTGCAGAAATCGTTTTCTACAAACAAAATAGCACAGAATGCAAAGAATGGCTATCTCTTTTTTCTTAATTTTTTATGCCGTCGCCTCTTCATATCTTTTCTGAGCCTTCCGCCAGTTAATCAGGCCAAACCAGCCCTCCACATAATCCGGCCTGCGGTTCTGATACTGCAGATAATAAGCATGCTCCCAGATATCCACTAAAAAAATGGGTGTGTAAAGGCTCAAATCCGGCACATCCTGATTGGCTGTCTGCTGGATGGAAAGCTTTCCCTCTGCGTCTGTCAAAAGCCACGCCCAGCCGGAGCCAAACTGCGTGACTGCCGCCTGCTTCATCTGTTCCTTAAACTGCTGATAGGAGCCGAAATCTCTTTTTACAGCTTCGGCCAGCGCCCCCACCGGCTCCTGCCCCACCGGACCTTTCATGGCGTCAAAATAGAGCTCATGGTTGTGGACCCCTCCGCCATTATTGCGCACAGAGGTTCTGGCCGACGCAGGAAGATTCTCCAGGCTCATCAAAAGCTCCTTAAGACTCATTTTCTGGAGCTCCGGATAATCGGCCAGCGTATTGTTCAGATTATCCACATAGGTCTTATAATGCTTGTCGTGGTGAAAGTGCATGGTCTCTCCGTCGATCACCGGAGACAGGGCATCATATTCATAGGGAAGGGGTCTCACTACAAAAGGGTACGTCTCTTCTTTCATATTCTCCTCGTTTCTGCGCTGCTTTTACAGAGGGCAGACACGCGGATGCAGCACGGACGCATATCTGCCATTACCCCCTCAGTATATGCAGATCTGCATAAAAAATTCCGTTTCAAAGCCTTTGCAGGCCTTGAAACGGAACTGCTTATATCTGGGCAATGTCCACAAGCGTCAGCTCCCCGCCTGCATTCTCCAAGCTCGTCACCAGAGCTCTTGCAGTATCCATGGCTGTAATACAGTGAATGCCCGTCTCGATTGCCGTACGGCGGATCAAAAAGCCGTCCCTGGACTTGTCCCGCCCCTGAGTGGGCGTATCAATGACAAGATCAATCTTATGTCCCAGAATCAAATCCATTACCGTAGGGGATTCCTGGGATATCTTATTTACCTTCCTGGCTTTCACGCCCGCCTCATTCAAAGCGGCCGCCGTGCTTCTGGTGGCGTAAATGGTATATCCCAGCTTTTCAAATCGTCTGCCGATCTCGATAGCCTCTCCCTTGTCCGCATCCTTCACGGTAATGATCATATTTTTATACTTGGGCAGATTTACGCCCGCCCCCAAAAACGCCTTGTACAGCGCCTCATTGAAGGTCTTTGCGATTCCCAGGCACTCTCCGGTGGATTTCATTTCAGGCCCTAAGCTGATCTCCGCCCCACGGATTTTTTCAAAGGAGAACACAGGCATCTTTATGGCAAAGTATTCCGCCTCCGGCTGCAGGCCCGGCTCATAGCCAAGCTCTCGTATGGTTTTGCCGATGATTACCTCCGCCGCCAGATCTACAATGGGGATTCCGGTTACCTTGCTGATATAGGGTACCGTACGGGAGGAACGGGGATTCACCTCGATCACATACACCTCATCCCCGATGGCGATAAACTGAATGTTGATCAGTCCCTTTACATGCAGCGCCTTAGCCAGCCTTCTTGTATACTCTGCAATCTTTTCCTTCACAGCCTGGTTTATGGTATGCGCCGGATATACGGAAATACTGTCCCCGGAATGCACGCCCGTGCGCTCCACATGCTCCATAATACCCGGAATCAAAATATCCGTGCCGTCGCAAACCGCGTCCACCTCAATCTCCTTGCCCTGGAGATATTTATCCACCAAAATGGGATGATCCTGGGCAATGCGGTTGATGATCTCCATAAATTCTTCGATTTCCTCATCGGAAATGGCAATCTGCATTCCCTGGCCTCCCAGCACATAGGAGGGCCTCACCAGCACAGGGTAGCCCAGGCGGTTTGCCACAGCCTTTGCTTCCTCTGCAGTATACACGGTTCCCCCGGCAGCTCTTGGAATCTGCGTCTCCTCCAGAATCTTATCAAACAGCTCCCTGTCCTCGGCAGCGTCCACGTCCTCTGCCTTTGTTCCCAAAATGGGTACGCCCATTTTCATCAGGCTTTCCGTCAGCTTGATGGCCGTCTGTCCGCCGAACTGCACCACAGCCCCGTCCGGCTTCTCTATGTTGACAATGGACTCTACATCCTCCGCAGTCAGGGGTTCAAAATACAGCTTATCCGCAATGTCGAAGTCCGTACTCACAGTCTCCGGGTTATTGTTGATGATAATAGTCTCATAGCCGGCCTTGGAAAAAGCCCAGGTGGCATGAACAGAACAGTAATCAAATTCGATTCCCTGTCCGATGCGGATGGGGCCGGAGCCCAGCACCAAAACCTTCTTGCGGCCGCTTGTTTCCACCGCTTCGCTCTCTCCCCCGTACACGGAATAGTAATAGGGCGTGGAAGCCGCAAATTCCGCCGCGCAGGTATCCACCATTTTATACACGGCCACAATGCCGTTTTCATAGCGCATCTGTTTGATCTCTGCCTCAGAAATGCCCGTAAGCCTGGAAATCACATTATCAGGGAATTCAATGCGCTTTGCCTCCTTTAAAAGCTCCACAGTAAGGGGCCCCTTCTTCAGCGCCTGCTCCATCTCCACCAGAATCGCTATCTTATCGATGAACCAGATATCGATCATAGTGATCTCATGGATCTCTTCATAGCTTACGCCCTTTCTGATGGCCTCCGCAATCACATAGATGCGCTGATCGTCCACTATTTTCAGACGCTCCTTGATCTCCTCGTAGGAAAGAGCGCTGAAATCATAGCTCAACAGACAGTCCACATGCTGCTCCAGAGAGCGGATAGCCTTCATCAGCGCGCCTTCAAAATTATTGCAGATGCTCATCACCTCGCCGGTGGCCTTCATCTGGGTGGTCAGCGTCCGCTTTGCAGTGATAAATTTGTCAAAGGGCAGACGGGGAATCTTTACCACACAGTAATCCAGGGCAGGCTCAAAGCTTGCGTAGGTTTTGTGGGTAATTGCATTCTTGATCTCATCCAGGGTGTAGCCCAGCGCGATCTTGGCCGCCACCTTGGCGATGGGGTATCCCGTAGCCTTGGAGGCCAGAGCGGAGGAACGGCTCACCCGGGGATTTACCTCGATAACGCAGTACTCAAAGCTGGTGGGATGCAGCGCAAACTGCACATTACAGCCTCCGGTAATCTCCAGCTCATTGATAATATTCAGCGCAGAGCTTCGAAGCATCTGGTATTCCTTATCGCTTAAGGTCTGGGAAGGCGCCACCACAATGCTGTCTCCCGTATGTACGCCCACCGGGTCAATATTTTCCATATTACATACAGTGATACAGTTGCCCGCGCTGTCCCGCATCACCTCATATTCGATTTCCTTCCAGCCGGCAATGCAGCGCTCCACCAGCACCTGGCCCACTCTGGAAAGACGGAGGCCGTTCTCCAGAATTTCCTCCAGCTCCTCCCTGTTATGGGCGATGCCGCCGCCCGATCCGCCCAGGGTATAGGCGGGGCGAAGCACCACAGGATAACCAATGGAATTGGTAAAATCAATGCCGTCCTGCACGTTTTCCACCACCTTGGATGCCGCACAGGGCTCGCCAATACGCTCCATCAGATCCTTAAATTCCTGACGTCCCTCGGCATTTCGTATGGTGGCCGCTGTGGTTCCCAGAAGTCTTACGCCGTGGGAGGCCAAAAATCCCGACTCCTCCAGCTCCATTCCCAGATTTAAGCCCGCCTGTCCGCCCAGCGTAGGCAGAATACTGTCAGGCTTTTCCTTTTCAATGATCTGCTCTAAAACCTTTACCGTGAGAGGTTCAATATATACCTTGTCCGCTATGTCCTTGTCCGTCATGATGGTGGCCGGGTTGGAGTTTACCAATATAACCTCCACGCCCTCCTCCTTCAAGGAACGGCAGGCCTGGGTTCCCGCGTAGTCAAACTCTGCTGCCTGGCCAATCACGATAGGACCGGAGCCGATTACCATTACTCGTTTTACATTTGGATTCTTTGGCATATTACTTCTCTCCCTTCATCATAGAAATGAACCGGTCAAACAGATAACCGGAATCCTGAGGGCCCGGACAAGCCTCCGGATGAAACTGTACCGTGAAAATATTCTTGTTGGTATAAGACAATCCCTCATTGGTACCGTCATTTACATTGATAAAAGCAGGCACCGCAACCTTGGGGTCCAGCTTGTCCGTATCCACCACATAACCGTGATTCTGAGAGGAAATATACACCTTGCCCGTGGCAAGATCCTTCACCGGATGATTGCCGCCTCTGTGTCCGTACTTCATTTTGTGGGTATCCGCTCCTGTGGCAAGGGCCATAAGCTGATGTCCCAGACAGATAGCAAAAATGGGGATCTCCGTATCGTAAAGCTTTTTGATTTCCCTGATCACAGAGGTGCACTCTTTGGGGTCTCCGGGGCCGTTGCTCAGCATAATGCCATCGTAATTTCCCTCTATGATCTCCTCTGCCGGTGTCAGGGCCGGATACACAGTGACCTCACAGCCTCTCTGGGCCAGAGAACGTGCAATATTTTCCTTCGCTCCAAGATCCAAAAGCGCCACCCGAAGGCCTGCGCCGTTTAACTCCCGCACCAGAGAAGGCCTTTTTTCTCTGACGCCCCTCTCGTAGCTTATTCTGTCAAAACGGGCAGCACCGGATAAGGGACCGTTCTGCTCCAAAACCGTTGTGGGCTCCACTGTATGCTTCTCCTTACAGGTTACCCGCTCCACCACCTTCCCGGTGGTATATTCCTTCAATCTGGGAAGAATTTCTTCCAGACAATAATTTTCATTGGTGGTAATCATGCCATTCATAGTGCCTTTTTCCCGCAGAATCTTAGTCAGCGCCCTGGTGTCAATTCCTGCGATGCCGGGCACACCGTTCTCCTCCAAAAACGCCTGAATGGTACAGTCATTTCTGAAATTACTGGGAATGCGCGAAAGCTCCCGCACAATAAAGCCGTCCGGCCAGGGCCTTAAGGATTCCATGTCCTCTCTGCAGATACCGTAATTGCCGATCAGCGGGTATGTCATGCAGACCGCCTGCCCTGCATAGGAAGGGTCCGTCAGCACCTCCAGGTATCCCGCCATGGATGTGTTAAACACAATTTCACTGATTACTTCCCTGTCCGCGCCGATGTGCGTTCCCTCAAACACGGTACCGTCCTCTAACACCAAAAATGCCTTCATACTCTACCTCTCTTTTCGTTCTCGCGCTTCCAAACGTTCTTTTGCATAATCGCTTCATTATATCACAAAAGAAATGCACGGGCAATACCCCGCTTTCCCTTAAAAAGGCTGCCCGGCTGCAAAAAAAGAACACGGCCTCCGGTCGCCCGGCCCGAAACCGCATTCTTTCTTTCAAGCATTTCCAAGCTTAGTACAACCACCGATAAAACTCCGTCCAGCCATGCACGGACATGGAATCCTCGTACTCGGAAAGCAGAATTTTCTTCCAGGGTGACGGCGAGCCGTCAGGGAAATCAATAGCTGCCTCCCTGTTTTTCACACCATTAATAGTGTAGTCGTCCAGAGTCACTTCCACCGTGCCAAGCTCCGTGTCAAAGGAGGTTTCATATAAAACGGCGTTTTCCTCCAAAGCCGTCATCAGCCCTTCCTCCTCCATGCCAAAGGCCTTGAAAAAGTCCGCAATGGTAAAGCAGTTGTACTTCTCCGCGTAATCTGCAAAGCCTCCCACAGGCGCAAGCCCTCCGGAAGCATCCTTCACAGTCCCAAAGTCAGTCACCACGCTGTCAAGCTCTGTGTCCGAATAGGAATAGTAAGTATAAATCTGGCTCCCGTCCACAGTGCCCCTGAATTCCAGATACATACTGTCATAGCTCTCTCCGGTTTCCAGATCCCAGCTGTCTGTATCGGTAAAATACAGCTCTACGCCTCCTTCCAGCGTCTGCGTGCCTTCATTTTCCACACCCTGGCTTAGTCTATAGGTATCCGCAGCCTCTGCGCTGTTAATGTCCTCAAAGGCATGCTCCGACTGGTAAGGAGCATACACAAATTCCGTAAAAGGATCGGACATATCCGGCTGAAACGCCTCTTGTACCGTTTCCAGGGAAGCAGCCGGAACTGTTTCCGACACAATGCCGTCAGTTGCTCCGTCTGCAGCTCCCTCTGTGGTTGCCTCATCAGAGGCTGCTGTCTCATCAAAAGCCCCGGACTCCGCTTCCGCCGTACTCTGTGCTGCAGCTGCTTCAGATTCCCCAGGAGTACCGCTTTCACCGCAGGCCGTCAAAAAGGAAGCCGTCAATACGGCCGTCAAAAAAATAGGTAACGCTTTTTTCATCCTCATTCTTCCCAGCTTTATCCTGTTTCTATCGTTTAGAAAACTATACAGCAACGCTTGTCCCAAGTCAATCCCCTTTTATTTCTTGAGTTTCCGCAGAATTATCTCCACCAGGCAAATCTGCCGTATCCTGTTATCCACAACTTTCAAAAAATGCC